>NZ_CAXCCZ010000022.1:0-23060 GCF_963981275.1 uncultured Candidatus Thioglobus sp.
GGTTGTGCAGGTTGTGTGGTTGAAGTGCAAACAGACAACGGCCCAGCAATGAAGCGTGTGTGTGTTGACGGCCCAGTATTTGACGCAACCACAGTCTTTTAGCTGCGCCTTTTCTCATTCTAACTGCGTTGGATTTTAAAAAAATACTCAGTTACGTAGACTTGCTACGCGCCTTCGCATTTTTTAAATCCGCCTTGCACAATGAAAAAAATGCTTGCTAAAACTAAAATTTATGATTGCACAAAATTTAGCAAAAATTCACCATCGTATTGACGCTGTTAAGCATTCGCAAGAAGTAACACTTATTGCAGTTAGTAAAACCAAACCTGCTGCAGATCTTCAGCAAGCCATTGACGCAGGGCAACGACATTTTGGTGAAAACTACCTGCAAGAAGCTTTAGAAAAGATAGATATCTTAAAAGGTCAAAACCTTATTTGGCATTTTATCGGACCAATTCAATCCAACAAAACCAAGCAAATTGCCCAGAATTTTTCCTGGGTTCATAGCGTTGATCGCCTTAAAATCGCTAAAAGGCTAAATGATCAGCGCCCAGAAAACCTAGCAAAACTCAATGTGCTCTTGCAAGTCAATATTGATAATGAACCAACTAAATCGGGCGTATTAATTGACGAAATTGATGAAATAATCACTCATTTTGAAAATTTCCAAAATATTTCTCTTAGAGGGTTTATGTGTATTCCTAGCCCTGATAATGCCAAGCAAAGTTTTGCCAAAATGGCAAAAATCATGCAAAAACACCCAAATTTAGACACTTTATCCATGGGAATGAGTGCTGATCTTGAGTTAGCCATCAAAAACGGCGCTACTTTTGTGCGAATTGGCTCTGATATCTTCGGAAAAAGAGCTTAAATCAGCCATTCGTAAAATTTCCAAAATTTTTTCCAATATATTAATTCACTAATATTGGTTTATATAGATTTACGCCAAAGTTAGGTGGTAATTTGGCAAAACCTCAAAATATTTCTGTATTGTTTTTTTTTGCCCAAATGTGCCCACCCTTAATTTCCCCCTCAATTTTAATGGTTGAGTTTTTTGTAAAAATTCTCATGCACGCCAACTAATAGTAATAGTCGATACTCTTCACTCCATTGATAGGCTAATAAATATTGTTGGTTGATACAGTCAAATTTATAGACAAACACACTGGTTAAATTACCATGTTTTTCTTCACCCAATAGTGGATTTTTAGCAATTTCGCGAATGGCATCGTCTACTTTTTCTAATTGATTTTTATGTAATTTTTTATAAACCTTTTTGAATGAAGGTTTTTGTTCAATCTTCATTATTTAGAAAATTCGAATGGCTCACTTTCTTCATTCACGGCAATTAATAACTGCTCAACCATTTCAATTGGTAGATCAGGATTGGCCATTGCTGTGCGTCCTATTCTTGCCCAATATTCAATTTGGCTTGGAATAGTTCTAAATTCTGCTTTGGCTTGAGTTTTTGCCAAATTGTAAAGCTCGTCATTCACTCTAATAGATACACTCATTTCTTATCTCCTGTGTTGATTGCAGATATTTTACCACAATTGTGGAAATTTGCTACAAAACGTACATTGTTATTATTTTGATGAAAAACAGGTATGATTTATGTCATGAAAATTAAAGTTTTAATCACTGGCGGCACGATTGACAAAGCCTACAAAGAGCTAACGGGCGAATTGTCGTTTACTGAAACGCATATGGTGGACATGCTAAACCGCGGGCGCTCAATGGCAGATACTTTGTCTGAGGTTTTGTTTTTAAAAGATTCGTTAGAAATGACCGATTCAGATCGAGCATTTATTTTGGATAAGTGTCAGTCTAGTGATGAGCAAAATATACTCATTACTCACGGTACCGATACCATGGTGCAAACGGCTCAATTTTTGGCTGAAAACGTCAAAGACAAGACTGTGGTTTTGTTTGGCTCAATGATTCCGTATTCTGTTAATAACTCTGACGCTTTGTTTAATTTGGGCGTAGCGCTAAGTGCGGTTCAGATAAAAGGCAGTGGCGTGTATATTGCCATGAATGGCCGAGTGTTTGATTTTGATAAAGTCCAGAAAGACAAAAGCCTAGGAATCTTTGTAGACGCCTAGGCTTTTTGTTAATTAAATAAAGGTTTTTTTTATTTAATCATGTGCTCAATAGCTGCTTTAAGCTCATCGTCAGAACAATCCATACAAGTACCTTTAGGTGGCATAGCGCCTGTGCCTGAAATAGCTACTTTAACTAAGTCAGCAATACCGCGCTTAACTCTTGGTGCCCAGTCTGCTTTGTTGCCTGTTTTAGGTGCGCTCATCACGCCAACAGCATGACATGATGCACAAACTGCCGTATACACTTGCTCGCCACTACGTGCTTTAGCAGCTGTTTTAACAGGCGCCTTAATAGCGTTAACATCGATGTCACCTTCTAAGTAAACCTGGCCTGATGGCTTGATGCGCTCAGCAACTGTTAAGTTGTCGTTATAGCCAACATGAACTAGGCCGCTAAAAAATGTTTTTGTGCCTGCAATGATAGCAAAAATAACGATAATGGCTGCAACTGAGTTTTTAAAGTACATGATGGTTTCCTTGTTTAGTAAGTTATAATTCTCAAAGAGCGGAATTATATCAGAATGATTAAGAGAACACTATCAAATGGCGTTAAAGTATTAAAAGTAAGCACTTGGCTGAGTGCTATTTTTTCTGTTTTATTGGTCTTAATTGTGGCATTTTTTGTCATATTTCCGAGTTTTCTAAAAGCACCAATTGAATCCGAGTTGAGTGAAATAACCGGGCTAGAGGTTGAGATTTCAGCGGTAAATTTTGAGCTTAATGGAGACGGGATCACTTTAAATGTGAGTGAGTTGGCATTTAATAACCAAGCTTCTAAGCAAATGTTGGCTCGAATTCAAGGTTTGCATTGGCGTGTACAGCTGTCAAACTTTTTAGAAGACGTGTATCGCCCGCATCAAGTGTATATCGATACGCTAACAGTGGGTCGTCATCAAAAATCTGAAAGCGAGGCTTTTTCAGTGGCAGAGCTTAAGCGTATGTTGTCATTAGAGACGCTAGAAATAGTGAGCTTTTTTGAGTCGCTAAGTATTGGCAAAACGCTGATTGAAGGTGAGCAAACGTTTGAGATTGCCCCGCTTAAGATGAGTCGCAATGAAGGGCAGCTGCTAATGCGCATTAGTGATCAAACGCTGGGCGATAAAACGTTTGATTTAACACTTACTCTATCTGCAGAGCAATTGGATCGTGATGGATTTTTAACCTTGCCGATGGTGGTGAGCAATGAAGATATCTCTTTGCTTTCAAATCTTAAAATTTATCAGCAGCATGAGAGTGATTATGTTGAATTTTCAGGTTTTATTGGGCAAATCCCAGCCACAGACCTTGATCAATACTTACCTTCAAGCCTGGTGGGCGAGTCAACCAATCAGTGGCTATCTCGTGGATTTAAATCAGGTTCATTGCAAGATGTTAAGCTTCATGTGCTTAAAAATATTTCACAAGACCTGCCGCTAGAGGCCAATCTATCGGCTCATTTAACTGAGTCAGAATTAAGCTTTAATGCTGATTGGCAAGCGCTTCAGCACTTGGATGCAGATATTAACACCGACGGCAAAGAGATTAGTGTATTAGTTAATAGTACAACACTGTACGGCCTGCCATTAACAAACGTGGCGCTTGCTATAGAAGATATGAGCCGAGATAGCTTGGATGTATCATTACTTGGGAAAATTGATACCGACAGTGAGTCATTAATTGATTTTCTAGCGAAAGCCCCCTTGGGCGATACGGTGCATAGTGTGATTAAACAATTTACACTCACCGGTCCGCTCACTGGCGATCTTGATTTGCTCATTCCACTAGACGACCAGCCTGCCATGCTGGATATTGATTTAGCCATTGACAACAATCAGCTGACTACGCTAGATGGTGCTGTGGTGGTTGAAAACTATACAACAGTACTGGGTTTTCATGATAATCAGATTAGCGCCAATGGCGTGGGCAGTATTCGCGAGATACCTTTTGATATTCGTATTAATCCAAACAACAGACAGGATGATAAAGAGGCTTCTTTTGCAGTGGAGTTGGTGAATAATAAAAGTGATTTTGAGCTTTACTTAACAAAGCGACTAGACCAGACATGGCGTGCTAGGGTGGAATCTGAAACACTTAAAACCAATATAGAAATTGGGCTAACAGATAGTTTACCAAGTGTTAGAATTTTAGGTCTGCAAGCAACAACTTTTAATAGTCTTAAGGGCGATTGGAATATCGAGCCGGATGATTTTCCTAGTATGTATCTCAGTGCCCATGGTGTGTTTGTAGACGAGCAAGTAATCCCCAATTTTAGTGCTAAGCTAGAATCAAAAGACAACATACTAAAAATTAGCGATTTGGCACTTGAAGGGGTGGGTGTCGGCCAGCAAGATTTACGCTTTAATGGTGCTTGGGTGGCTGGAAAAACCGGATTGGTTGCCAAAGCCAAAGGCGATGCCTTGAGTGAATTTTTAGACAAAATGAATATTAACGAAAAAGTTAATGGTGGCAAGTTTGATTTTGACATACGCCTATTTTGTGATTGTGCGCCGTGGAATATGAACCTCAAGCAGATTAGCGGTATTGCTAATATGAATATTCAGCAAGGTGTATTTACTAACCAAGATCCAAATATTGGTCGAATTTTATCTTTGTTGAATATCAAGTCTGCCGCTAGGCGCTTGAAATTGGATGTTAAAGATCTAACTGACAAGGGTTTTGCATATGATAATATCGACGCCCAAATCACCTTGCAAAATTCCATTGCCAAGATTGACAGCTTTAAACTCAGCGCGAGTGCGAGCGATATCACCCTATCTGGGCAAAGTGATATTGTTGAGCAATTGTACGATGCTGAGGCAAAAGTAATTCCAGCGTTTGGCGATGCCGTACCCGCAGCGACTTACTTAGCAGGTGGTGGCCTGATTGGATTAGGCGTTTGGCTGGTGGATGAAAGCCTGTTCGATGGCGAGCTAATTGACAAGATTGTTGATAAGGTGGTTGAATTTAAATATAAAATTACCGGTCCATGGGATGATCCCACTATTAAAAATATATCAACCATTTTATGATCGAACAATTGCTGGATGAGCATCATCTAAATCAAGAAAAAATTTATTCATTACTGTCATCCTTGGCAGATAAAACACCAGATTATGCTGATTTGTATTTTCAGTATTCAGTGGCAGAATCCTGGTTTTTAGAAGAAAGTATCGTAAAATCAGGGACTTACAATATTAGTCATGGTGTGGGTGCACGCAGTGTTAATGGCGAGCAAACGGGCTTTGCGTATTCAGATGATTTAAATATAAATGCAATTGAAAAGGCCATTGATTTTGCCAAAGGTATTAGTGCAAGCAATACACCTTTAGCTATGCAAACTTTTCAATCAGTGCCTGAAATTGCTAAATATAGTGGGCTCAATCCATTGGGCAGTTTAAACTCTCAAGAAAAGGTTGATTTTTTAAAACGGATTGATGTGCTGGCTAGAAAAGAGCCGAAGGTTAAGCAAGTGAGTGCTTCTATTTCTGGGGCTTATTCCGAAGTGTTAATTGCCTCAAGTGATGGGGTTTATCAGAAAGATTATCGCCCTATGGTTCGGGTGAGTGTGAGCGTAATTGTGGAGCATGACGGGCGCATTGAATCAGCCTCAAGTGGCGGTGGCGGTCGTTATGATTATCGTTATTTTGTTGATCATAATTTAGATGAAATTTATGTAGCTGAAGCTATCAGGCAAGCTTTAGTGGCGCTTGAGTCTAAGGGTGCTCCTGCTGGTAATATGCCGGTAATTTTAGGCCCAGGGTGGCCAGGCGTTTTGCTACATGAAGCAATCGGTCACGGCCTAGAAGGTGATTTTAATCGTAAAGAGTCTTCGGTGTTTTCAGGGCGTATTGGTGAACAAGTGGCCAGCTCAAAATGCAGTATTGTTGATAATGGCACCTTGGCTAATAGGCGTGGTAGCTTAACAATAGATGATGAAGGAGTGCCTACTCAAAATACCACCCTGATTGAAAACGGCATTCTTAAAGGCTATTTGTTTGATAAGATGAATGCTAAGCTTATGGGGGTTGCGTCAACGGGTAATGGGCGTCGTGAATCCTATGCACACATGCCCATGCCAAGAATGACCAACACCTACATGCTGAATGGCGCAGATAATATTGACGATATGATTGCTTCTGTTGATGAGGGTATTTACGCGCTTAATTTTGATGGCGGCCAGGTTGATATTACTTCAGGTAAATTTGTCTTTAGTGCCAATGAAGCCTATCTAATCAAAAATGGAAAAATCTCTCATCCTATTAAAGGGGCGACACTAATTGGCTCTGGTGATGAGGTGTTAAAGAAAATCTCTATGGTGGCAAATGATTTGAAGCTTGATGCTGGTATTGGTGTTTGTGGCAAAGACGGGCAATCAGTACCTGTTGGTGTGGGCCAACCTAGTCTTAAAATTGACGAGCTAACCGTAGGCGGGACGCAGTTAAACTCGTAATTTTGCATCTTGAATGTATTTTTCGTTATTGATAGAAACCATGATCAAATTAGATATAATGTTTAGATTGAAATTTAAATGTTGGAGCGTTGGGTGTTAGAAAACTATCTACCTATTGTTGTATTTATCATGCTGGGGCTCGGATTTGGCGCTGGACCAATGTTGATTGGTTATTTGCTAGGGCCGAGTAAGCCTAATAAAGAAAAAAATTCTCAGTTTGAGTGTGGATTCCCCGCTTTTGACGATTCACGCATGTATTTTAATGTGCGTTATTATTTAGTCGCTATTTTGTTTATTTTGTTTGATTTAGAGGTGGCTTTCGTTTTCCCATGGGCAGTTGTGCAATCCCAGCTTGGCTGGTTTGGCTTTATTTCCATGAGTATTTTCTTATTTTTATTAGTCGTTGGTTTCATCTATGAATGGAAGAACGGTGCACTGGAATGGGAGTAAGCTGTGGCTATTGAAGGATTGATGAAAGAGGGTTTTGTAACCACTTCTCTTGACAGTGTTATCAATTGGGCGCGAACTGGCTCGTTGTGGCCGATGACATTTGGCCTAGCTTGTTGTGCGGTAGAAATGATGGAAGCGGGTTCTTCGCGCTACGATTTAGACCGTTTTGGTGTTGTTTTTAGACCAACACCGCGTCAATCAGATTTAATGATTGTGGCCGGCACGCTAACTAATAAAATGGCACCCGCCTTAAGAAAAGTTTATGACCAAATGCCGGAGCCACGCTGGGTAATTTCGATGGGTTCGTGTGCAAATGGTGGTGGTTATTACCATTATTCTTATGCCGTAGTTCGTGGTTGTGATCGCATTGTACCTGTAGATATTTATGTGCCAGGTTGCCCACCAACTGCAGAAGCTTTGTTATATGGCATTATGCAATTACAAGATAAAATTCGTCGTACCAGCACCATTGCTCGCACATGATTATGCAAGAATTAACAGAACAATTAGAAGAAGTTTTTGAAGGTGCTGATTTAGTTTCAGCATTTGGCGAACTCACTTTAACGGTTGATAGTACCAATATCATTGATACTTGTCTAAAGCTTAGAGATGAGCTTGCATTTGACACCTTGGTGGATTTGTGTGGTGTTGACTACTTGACTTATGGTCAGTCAGAATGGGCAGGAGATGCGAGCGATTCTGGATTTTCCAGAGGGCGAAGTGCACAAGGTGGCGAAGATAGACATCAGCAGCGTTTTGCGGTGGTTTATCATTTACTATCTGTTAGTAAAAATTATCGAATTCGGGTTAAGGCATTTGTTGATGAAGCTGAGCCAATTATTAAATCCGTCACTGATATCTGGGCATCAGCTGATTGGTACGAACGTGAAGCCTTTGATTTAATGGGTATTTTGTTTGAAAATCATACGGATTTACGTCGAATTTTAACGGACTATGGGTTTGTTGGCCATCCATTGCGCAAGGATTTCCCGCTAATTGGCGAGGTAGAAATGCGTTATGACGAAGAACTGGGCCGTGTGGTTTATGAAAAGGTTAGTATTGAGCCCAATATTAGCGTTCCCAAAGTGATTAGGAAATAGACATGTCTGAAATTCGTAACTATACTCTTAACTTTGGCCCTCAGCATCCAGCAGCTCACGGCGTTCTGCGTCTGATTTTAGAGATTGATGGTGAAGTCATTGAGCGTGCTGATCCGCATATTGGCCTGTTACATCGTGGCACTGAAAAATTGGTTGAATCCAAGCCTTACAATCAATCGATTGGTTATATGGATCGCCTAGATTACGTTTCAATGATGTGTAATGAGCATGCCTATGTGATGGCGATTGAAACCATGCTTGAGCTTGAAGTGCCAGAACGTGCTCAGTATATTCGTGTTATGTTTGACGAGATTACTCGAATTCTTAATCACTTGATGTGGCTGGGCACGCACGCACTAGATGTGGGCGCAATGAGTATTTTCTTGTACGCATTCCGTGAGCGTGAAAAGCTGATTGATTGCTATGAGGCTGTTTCAGGCTCACGTATGCATGCTACTTACTATCGTCCTGGCGGTGTGTATCGTGATTTGCCAGAGCGTATGCCAAAATATCTAAAGACAGATACACGCACCGACAAAGAATTAAAAGCCATGAATGCAAATCGTCAAGGCTCACTACTTGATTTCATCGATGACTTTGTTAAAGAGTTTCCTCGTCACATTAAGCAATACGATGATTTATTAACTGAAAATAGAATCTGGAAGCAGCGTCTGGTTAATATTGGTATTGTTTCAGCAAAGCGCGCTAAACAATTAGGCTTTACTGGTCCTATGTTGCGTGGCTCTGGTGTTGCTTGGGATCTTAGAAAAAACCAACCTTATGCTGTTTACGATAAATTAGAATTTGACATTCCAGTAGGTGTCACGGGCGATAGCTATGACCGCTACTTGGTGCGTATGGAAGAATTACGCCAATCTAATAAAATTATTGGCCAATGTGTGGCTTGGCTTAAATCCAATCCTGGCCCGGTAATGAGTGACGATAAAAAAGTTTCGCCACCTAAGCGTAGCGACATGAAAGAAGACATGGAGTCTTTAATTCACCATTTCAAATTATTCACCGAGGGCTATTCATTGCCTGAAGGTGAGGTTTATAAAGCGGTTGAGCATCCTAAAGGGGAATTTGGTATTTACCTAATTTCTGACGGTGCTAACAAGCCTTATCGCGTTAAGATTAGGGCGCCTGGCTTTGCACACTTGGCTTCTATGGATGAGATGACAAAAGGGCATATGCTCTCAGATGTGGTCACCATTATTGGTACACAGGACATTGTATTCGGAGAAATTGACCGATGATAAACTTCCTCTTTTTTGGTTTTTCTGCGTTACGCTCAAAAAATACTCAGTTATGTAGCTTGCACTACACGCCTTCGTCTTTTTTTACGCAAGCCTTGAAAAATAAAAAAATATTCGCTTCTAAAGTTAAGGGCTTTGCATAATGATTTCAGATAACGCAAAAAAACAAATAGACCACTGGATTGAAAAATATCCACAAGGCAAGCAAAGCTCTGCAGTCATGGAGGCTTTGAAAATTGTTCAGGCAGAAAACGATAATCAATTAACCCATGATAGTATTCAGGCGGTGGCTGATTATTTAAACATGCCAGGTATCGCTGCGGCAGAAGTGGCTACTTTTTATGAAAATTACAATCATAAGCCGGTAGGCAAGCATATTATTCGTTTTTGCCATAATATCTCATGCATGTTAAATGGTGCTGATGATTTAATTGCACACCTTGAAACTAAGCTGGGCGTGAAAACGGGGGAAGTCACTAAAGATGGTCTAATCAGTGTGAAAAAAGTAGAGTGCTTGGGCGCTTGTGTAGGCGCGCCGATGTTTCAAATTAATGATAAATATTATGAGAATTTGACCGCTGATAAAATTGATGACATTGTGGATGGTTTACAATGAATGAAGTTTGCTTTAAAAACCTAGATAAGGATCAGTGTTGGTCGCTTGAAACTTATGAGGCCAGTGGTGGTTATAGCACTTGGCGCAAAATTCTTAAGGGTGAATATACACCTGATCAAATTATTAACGAACTTAAAGCTTCTGGCCTTAGGGGTCGTGGTGGTGCAGGTTTTCCAACGGGGTTGAAGTGGAGTTTTATGCCGCGCAACGCACAAGGACAAAAATACATTGTTTGCAATTCAGATGAAGGCGAGCCAGGTACTTGTAAAGATCGCGATATTTTAAGATTTAACCCACATGCCGTGATTGAAGGCATGGCGATTGGTAGTTTTGTGATGAATGCAACGGTGGGTTATAACTACATTCGTGGTGAATTTATCGAGCCGTTTAACCGCTTTGAAGGTGCATTGAAAGAAGCCTATTCAGCAGGTCTACTAGGTAAAAATATTAATGACACAGATGTAAGTTTTGATCTGCACGCTCATTTGGGTGCAGGTGCCTATATCTGTGGCGAGGAAACCGCTCTATTGGAGTCAATCGAAGGTAAAAAAGGCCAGCCAAGATTTAAGCCACCATTCCCTGCGAATGTTGGTTTATTCGGCAGACCAACCACCATTAACAACACAGAGAGTTTTGCTTCTGTACCCGATATTATGATTAATGGTGGCCAATGGTTTGCAGATTTGGGCGTGGAAAATTCTGGCGGTACTAAGTTATTTTCAGTATCAGGTCATGTTAATAATCCGGCAAATTTTGAAGTGTCTATGGGGATGCCATTTAGTGAATTGCTAGAGCTTGCAGGTGGTATGCGCAACGGCGCTAAGCTCAAGGCTGTTATTCCAGGTGGATCTTCCACGCCAGTGCTTACAGCAGAGGCTGCAATGGGTATGACCATGGATTATGACGGCATTGATAAAGCAGGCTCTATGCTGGGTGCAGGTTCAGTTATTGTTATGGATGATTCAACCTGTATGGTTGAAGCCTTAACGCGCTTGGCACACTTTTATTATGACGAGTCTTGTGGACAATGCACCCCTTGTCGAGAGGGTACGGGTTGGTTGTATCGTGTTCTGAAGCGCATTATGGATGGCAAGGGTAAGGCTGATGATATTGAATTATTATTAGGTGTGCAAGAAAAAATCATGGGTAATACGATTTGCGCCTTGGGTGATGCAGCAGCAATGCCGGTTGAAAGTTTCTTAAGAAATTTCCGTGAAGAGTTTGAATATTACATTGAACACAAAAAGAGCATGGTGAAAGGGTAATGGCTGATATTAAAATTGAAATTGATGGTCAAATCGTTAATGCCAAAGCAGGCGAAACGTTAATTGCTATTACCGATAGAGAAGGTATTAGCGTTCCAAGATTCTGCTATCACAAAAAATTATCTACTTCTGCATCTTGTCGCATGTGTTTGGTTGATATAGAAGGCGTGCCTAAGCCGCAAACTTCTTGTTCAACGCCAGTTTCTGACGGCATGAAAATCCACACACAAAATGAAAAGGCCAAAGCCTCTCAAAAAGCAGTGATGGAATTTTTGCTCATTAATCATCCATTGGATTGCCCAATTTGTGACCAAGGTGGTGAGTGTGAGTTGCAAGATGTGGCGGTTGAATATGGCTCCGATGTATCGCGCTTTAGCGAAGGTAAGCGAGTTGTTGCTGCCAGTGATATTGGCCCACTGATTCAAACTGACATGACTCGTTGTATTCACTGTACGCGTTGTGTTCGATTTGGCAGTGAGATTGCTGGTATGATGGAAATGGGTGGTACAGGCCGAGGTGAAGATCTAAAAATTGAGCCGTTTTTAGCTGAAGGTATTACCTCTGAATTATCAGGTAATATGATTGACGTTTGCCCAGTGGGCGCCTTAACTTCAAAGCCATTTAGATACGAGCTAAGATCTTGGCAGATGGTATCAAATGAGAGCATTGCTCGCCATGATTTAACTGGCTCAAATGTTTATGCACAAACATATAAGGGTCAGGTTAAGCGAGTTGTTTCAGGTGATAACGAAGCGGTTAATGAGACTTGGATTTCAGATAGGGATCGTTTTTCTTATGAAGGTTTGACACACGAAAACAGGCTACTAACTCCACAAATTAAAGTTGAAGGTCAGTGGAAAGAGGTTGAGTGGAATGTGGCTCTAGATTTTGCGATTAAAGGTTTAAGTAACACAGTATTAAACAACCGCAAAGCGCACAAACTGGGTGGTTTGGCGTCAAGTACAACCACCACTGAAGAGTTGTATTTAATGCAAAAACTGCTTCGAGAAATTGGGTGTGAAAACCTAGACCACCGTCTGAATGTTAATAATTTAGACGAGGCGATTCATCTAGAATCTAACCTTAAATTACAAGCACTTGAGCAAGTTGACCACGCACTCATTATTGGCGCAAATTTACGTCTAGAGCAGCCGATGATCAACCATAGACTGCGTAAAGCGCAGTTATCAGGTGCAAATATTACAGCGTTGAATGTTAAAGAGTTTGACTATAACTATGCACTAAATCATGTAAGCGTTGCACCGAATGAAATTGCGACAATATTGGCAGGTGTCTTAAAGATTGTCTTAGAGAAAAAATCCATTGAACTTCCGGAATACTTATCTGCAATTAGCCCAAGTGGTTCATCTGTCGAATTGGCAAAAGATTTACTTAACGCTGAACGCCCAGTGATCCTACTGGGTGAGCATATTATTAACAACAAGCAAGCTGCTAGCATTGCTCAGTTAATTGCTGAAATTGCAAAACAAGTTGGCGCAAATACTTTAAATTTAAGCATCAGTGCAAATGCGCTAGGTGCGCAACATGTTAATTTTGTGCCAAACAGCGTAGGCATGAATGTTAACGAGATGTTTAAAGCTGAAATGCGCGCCTTTTTACTTTTGGATGTTTATCCTGAATATGATTTTCATCATGCCAACTCTGCCATTGAGGCATTGTCAAAAGAAGATGTCTTTGTTGTGTCATTAAATAGCTTTAATAACGATTTAGTCGCCCAGTATTCTGATGTTTTATTACCAATGGCAGCGATGTATGAGACCTCAGGGTCGCAGATTAATATTAATCATGATATACAGTCATTTACAGCGATGGTTAAAGCGCCAGATGAGGCCAAACCAGCCTGGAAAGTTTTAAAGGTATTGGCTGATTTATTAGAATTACCAGGTTTTCATTATGAAAACTCCACTCAGATATTGGAAGAATTTGAGCACCAACCCGCACATGAGCATAGTCAGGAAACAGCAATAGATCTTAGTCAACAGTCAACAGCTATTGAAACTGTTTGGATGCACAATTGCTATCATTCAGATGCGTTGTTAAGACATGCTAAATCATTAAGCATGAGTACACTTGGGCAAGTGAACAGTGCCTCGATGAACGCTAATACTGCTAAAGAGTTAGCTTTAAGTGATGGAGATGAGTATCTAGGTGTTCCGGTTGACATCACTGAAACTGTTGCTGACTTGTGTGTCTTTGTTAATAGCAATCAAGCGACCAATATAAGGAGTATGTCATGATGGAACTTTGGCAATCTTTTGTTATTTTGGTGCATGAATTGTTACCTTGGTTTGATGGCAATATCGCCACCATTGTTATTATTTTAATTAAGGCAATGGCTTTAATTATGCCATTGCTATTAACGGTAGCTTACTTCACTTATGCCGAGCGCAAAGTGATTGGCTACATGCAGCTGAGAATTGGTCCAAACCGTGTTGGCCCTAAGGGTTGGTTGCAGCCGATTGCTGATGCATTAAAGCTGATGACCAAGGAGATTATTTTCCCAAGTAAGGCAAATATTTACCTTTTCTTGCTTGCGCCTATTTTAGCGATTGCGCCAGCGATTGCAGTGTGGGCAGTTATTCCTTTTGATGAAGGTATTCATGTCGCCAATCTAGATGTGAGTTTGCTATATGTATTGGCCATTGGTTCGATTGGTGTATACGGCATTATCTTAGCCGGCTGGGCATCAAACTCAAAATACCCGCTGCTAGGCGCACTTCGAAGTGCCTCATTACTGGTTTCTTACGAAATTGTGATTGGCTTTGCCTTGGTGACGGTGGTAATGATTGCAGGCAGTGTAAATCTTAATGCCATTGTGGCAGACCAGCAAGGTGGCATGGTCAATTGGTACTTTATTCCCTTATTTCCAATGATGATTATCTTTTTCATTTCAGCCTTGGTGGAGACGAACCGTGCACCATTTGACGTAGTAGAAGGAGAATCAGAGATTGTAGGTGGTACTCATGTTGAATATTCAGGCATGACTTTTGCTGTATTCTTTTTAGCAGAATATGCCAATATGATTCTTATGGCTGTTTTAGCGGTTGTGATGTTTTTTGGTGGCTGGCATTCTCCTTTCGAAGGGCTTGGTGTTTTAGAGTCAGCATTTGCTTGGGTACCTGGCATTATTTGGCTTTTGGCAAAAACCAGTTTTTTCATGTTTTTGTATTTGTGGGTTAGGGCAACTTTTCCGCGCTTTAGATATGACCAAATTATGCGTCTGAGCTGGAAGGTGTTTTTACCAATCACCATTGTTTGGATTTTTGTGGTTGCGCTCATGACGCAGCTACAAATAGGACCATGGTTTTCGTAAAAGGTTGATAAGATGATTAATAAATTAAAAAAATTAGCAAAAAGCCTAAGTTTAAGCGAACTACGCTCGGGTATGAAAATTACCGCCAAAGAGTTTGTAAACACCAAAATAACCGTACAATATCCTGAAGAAAAAACTCCGATTTCACCAAGATTTAGAGGCTTGCACGCACTGCGTCGCTACCCAAATGGTGAGGAGCGCTGCATTGCTTGTAAGCTTTGTGAAGCGGTATGTCCGGCCAATGCAATTACCATTGAATCCGAGATGCGTGATGATGGTAGTAGACGCACAACCCAATATGACATTGATTTATTTAAATGTATTTTTTGTGGATTTTGTGAAGAGGCGTGTCCGGTAGATGCAATTGTTGAGACGCAAATTTTTGACTATACATTTGAGTCAAGAGACGGCAGTATTATGACTAAAGACCGGTTGTTAAAGGTGGGTGATGACAATGAAAAGTCTATCAGTAAAGCAAAATCTGAAGATTCTAAGTATCGATAAGGGTAGGATAAATGAGTTCTGAACAAATAATTTTTTATTTTTTATCATTTTGGTTTGTAGCGTCATCGCTGGCCATGATCTTCGCACGTAATGCTGCTAAAGCCGCCTTGTTTTTGGTGTTAGGTTTTTTTTCAGCAGCCAGTATTTGGATTTTGCTAGAGGCTGAATTTTTAGCCATCACTCTAATTCTGGTTTATGTGGGTGCAGTGATGGTACTGTTCTTATTTGTGATTAAGATGCTTAATATTGACAAGTCAACGCTGCGTGCTAAATTTGCCGGCTATTTGCCACTTGGACTGATTGTAGCATTGATTATTATTGCTGAAATGACATTAGTGTTGGGCAACGCCCAGTTTGGCTTGGAGGTTATGCCTTCGCCGATTAGACATGCAGCAGACTATAGTAATATCACCGAACTGGCCCTACAACTTTATACGACATACGTATACCCATTTGAATTAGCCGCGGTTCTATTGCTTATTGCGATTATTGCCGCTATTACCCTGGTACATAAAAAAGAGATTAATCGTAAGAAACAATCTATTTCTGAGCAGGTCAATGTTCAGGCAAAAGATAGAGTGCGTATTGTTTCAATTGCCTCGCCTTCTAAGGAGAATAAGTAATGATCAGTTTAAGTGATTACTTAATTTTAAGTAGTGTTATTTTTTGCATTGGCTTGGTGGGGATTTTTATTAACCGTACAAACATCATTACTTTATTGATGTGTGTGGAGCTTATTTTGGCTGCCGTTAATACTAACTTTATTGCCTTCTCTCACTTTCTGGGTAATGAAGCAGGTCAAATTTTTGTATTTTTCATCATGACCGTTGCAGCAGCAGAGGTGGCGATTGGACTGGCTATTTTGACACTCTTATTTAGAGTACGTGGCTCTATCGATGTTGATGTTACTAATAGTTTAAAGGGGTAGTTATGGAGCAGATATATCTAATTATTGCTTTAGCGCCTTTGGTAGGTGCAATTTTTGCTGGATTTTTTGGTTCATTATTAGGCAGAATGGCCACCAATGTGGTGACTATTGCAGGTGTGCTTATTTCCACTGTTTTGTCATTGTATGTGTTTAATCACCATGTGCTAGAAGCGGGTGAGGTTTTTAATCAAAACCTTTATACCTGGATGCAAATTGGCGAGCTGAATGTCAGTGTCGGCTTTTTGATTGATAATTTAACAGCTGTTATGCTGGTCGTGGTATCGTTCGTATCGCTCATGGTGCATATTTACACTATTGGCTATATGCATGATGATGCGGGCTATACCAAGTTTTTTAGCTATATTTCACTGTTTACCTTTTCGATGTTTATGCTGGTCATGAGCAACAATTTCATGCAGCTATTTTTTGGTTGGGAGGCGGTAGGTTTGGTGTCATATTTGCTGATTGGTTTTTGGCACCATAAAGAAAGCGCAGTTGAGGCTAACCTTAAGGCTTTCTTGGTTAATCGTGTGGGTGATTTTGGTTTTCTTTTAGGCATTGCCTTGGTACTTATGTATTTCGGATCACTAGATTATGTCGAGGTGTTTGCAAGTCTAGGTAATGTTACCGGTGTCACTATGCTTGATGGCGCCTCAGTTATCACTGTTATTTGTATTTTGTTATTTATTGGCGCAATGGGTAAATCTGCCCAAGTGCCATTACACGTTTGGCTGCCAGGTTCGATGGAAGGCCCAACACCAATTTCTGCACTTATTCACGCTGCCACCATGGTAACGGCCGGTATCTTTATGGTATCACGCATGTCGCCTATGTTTGAGCTGAGTGAAACCGCATTGATGGTGGTAATGGTCGTTGGTGCAATTACCGCTCTGTTCATGGGTCTACTAGGTATTGTGCAAAACGATATTAAGAAGGTTGTGGCTTATTCAACCTTATCACAACTCGGCTATATGACAGTTGCATTAGGAGTAAGCGCTTATTCTGTGGCTATTTTCCACCTGATGACGCATGCATTCTTTAAGGCGTTGTTATTCTTGGGCGCAGGCTCGGTGATTGTAGCGCTGCATCATCAACAAGATATTCGAAAAATGGGTGGCTTGCGCAAGAAAATGCCAATCACTTATTGGACGGCTCTGATTGGTACATTAGCCCTGATTGGCTTTCCGGGTTTTGCCGGATTTTACTCAAAAGATATGATTATTGAGGCTGTACATTTCTCTCAACTGCCATTTGCTGACTGGGTTTATGTGGCAGTAGTTGCAGGTGTATTTATTACTGCCTTCTATTCATTAAGAATGTTTTTCTTGGTCTTTCACGGTGAGTCAAGAATGGATGAACACACCGCTTCACATGTTAAGGAATCGCCTATTAGCATTACGTTGCCATTAGTTGCTTTAGCGATTCCATCTGCTGTTGTTGGCTATCTTACGATCGATCCAATGCTATTTAATGGCTGGCTAGATAATGCCATTACGGTCGCCTCTCAGCATACATCAATGGCTAATCTTAAGGCTGAGTTTCATGGAGCAGCTGGCATGATTCCGCACGCATTACAAACACTACCTTTCTGGATGATGGTGGGTGGTATTGTAAGCGCCTGGGTATTTACCTTGTACCGAGAGGAGTGGGCAACCAAGATTCAAAATAAGTGCCGTCGTATTAATTATGTCCTAGAATCCCTTTATGGTTTTGATCGTTTCAATGATATCGTCTTTGTGCAAGGCGTTAAAAATCTGGGTAACTTCCTGTGGAAAGTGTCAGATTCTGGCTTAATTGACAAACTAGTGGTTAATGGTAGTGCAAGATTGGTTGGCTTTATAGGCTCGGTTGTGCGCCCAATTCAAACAGGCTATGTTTATCATTACGTATTTTTCATGATTTTCAGTTTATTAATTATTTTAACTTGGGTACTGTTTGCAGGTGATCACCCACTACTTGAGCTTTAACGATGGATAATTCATTACTTAGTTTATTAATTTGGCTGCCAATTTTTGGTGGTGCCTTGGTTATTTTTCTGGGCAATCAGCGTGCCAATACAGCGCGTTGGGTTTCTGTGACTATTTCAATTTTGGTGTTTATTCTATCACTGAGTTTGTACACTGAATTTGACTCCACAACTCATTTGATGCAGTTTGAGCAGAGAGCTTCTTGGATCTCTCAGTTTGATATTTACTATCATTTAGGTGTTGACGGTATTGCTATGCCACTCATTATCCTGACAACTTTCTCAACAATTTTGGTGCTTGTTGCTGGCTGGGAAGTAATCCAAACTCGCCCGGCACATTACATGGCCGCATTCTTAATGATGGAAGGCTTGATTATTGGCGTATTCTCAGCACTTGATGCGATTTTATTTTATGCATTTTGGGAGGCATCGCTAATTCCAATGCTACTCATTATTGGCGTGTGGGGTGGTGATAATCGCGTTTATGCGGCAATCAAATTTTTCTTGTATACATTTTTGGGCTCGGTATTCATGCTGGTATCACTCATCTATATGTACAACAAAGGTGGTTCATTTGCCATCTTAGATATGCATAATTTAAGCCTAACAACGACTGAGCAAGCATGGATTTTCTGGGCATTCTTTATGGCCTTTGCTGTTAAAGTGCCGATGTTTCCGGTGCACACTTGGCTACCTGATGCACACGTTCAAGCGCCAACAGGCGGTTCTGTTATTCTAGCCGCCATCATGCTTAAAATGGGTGGCTATGGTTTCTTTCGTTTTTCGCTACCAATCACACCTGACGCTTCTTTAGAATTTTCAGAAATTGTGATCATACTTTCCCTGATTGCTATTGTATACATTGGTTTTGTGGCTTTGGTTCAGCGTGATATGAAAAAACTTATTGCCTATTCTTCAATCTCACACATGGGCTTTGTGACACTCGGTGTGTTTGCATTATTCTTGGCCTACAAGCCAGGGGCGGCAGAAGGTGCACTCCTAGGTCTAGAAGGTGCGATGGTGCAAATGATCTCACACGGTTTTATCTCAGCAGCGATGTTCTTGGTAGTGGGTGTATTGTATGACCGTCTACATTCGAGAGAGATTTCTACCTACGGTGGCGTGATTAATTCCATGCCAAAATTCACCGGCTTTGCTGTGCTGTTTGCTATGGCCAATGCTGGCCTGCCAGGCACTTCAGGCTTTGTTGGTGAATTTATGGTGATTCTGGGTGCGGTACAAGCTAACATTTGGTACGCTGTCTTAGCGGCAAGTACACTTATTGTGGGTGCAGCCTACACCTTGTGGATGGTTAAGCGAGTATTTTGGGGTGCAATTACCAATCCAGATGTAGAAAGCCTTGCCGATGTTAATGCCAGAGAATTTGGTATTTTAGCGGTATTGGCTGTGGCTGTTATTGCCATGGGTTTATATCCTCAGCCTATTATCGAGGTTATGCATGTTTCTATTGAACATCTACTTAACCAAGCCCTAACCTCTAAACTTTAAGTATTAGCCTTATGAATAATATCAATACCTTCGATACGACGACACTATGGTCGGCAACACCTGAAATTTTTCTATTGAGTGCGATTGTGGTTGTGCTGTTATTGGATTTGTTTTTAACCAAGTCATTCAAGCAGACAACTTACTATTTGACTCAGGCTAGCTTATTCATCGCTGGTGCACTGGCTTTTAATTTAATTAATGAGCCGCAAACCATTATTTTTGGTGGCTCATTTATTTTGGACAATATGGCTTCGGTCTTTAAAGTCTTTATGGTGGGCTCAGCCATGGTAGCTATGGTGTATACGCGCCACTACCTTACTCAGCACGCACTCTTTAGGGGTGAGTACTTTATTTTGGTTATGCTGTCGGTGTTAGGCATGATGGTGATGGTGTCAGGTTATAGTTTATTGACTTTATACCTCGGGTTAGAGATTTTATCTTTATCACTTTACACACTAATTGCCATCGCACGCGAGCGCGCAGGTGCGGTGGAAGCGGCGTTAAAATACTTTGTTTTAGGTGCAATAGCATCAGGCTTATTGCTTTACGGTATGAGCATGATTTACGGTATTAGTGGCAGTTTGAATATTAATGAAATTGCTAGTTTTGCATCAAGTGCCAATCTAGCATCAAGAGAAACACTAATCCTAAACTTTGGCCTTGTGTTTTTAGTCATTGGTATTGCCTTTAAGCTCGGCGCTGTGCCGTTTCACATGTGGGTACCAGACGTATACCAAGGTGCGCCAACCTCAGTGACATTGTTTTTATCCACCGTGCCAAAAATTGCAGCTGTGGCAATGTTGGTGCGTATTTTGGTAGATGGACTGGGTGCTATGCACGCGTATTGGTCAGATCTATTTATGATTTTAGCAGTGTTATCCATTGCCCTAGGATCGGTAGTCGCGCTCATGCAAACCAACATCAAGCGTATGCTGGCCTATTCAACCATCTCTCATGTTGGTTTTATTATGCTCGGTTTTGTCACCGGTGTTGTCAGCGGATATGGCGCAGCCGTCTTTTACATATTAGTTTATATCTTGATGAGTTTAGCGGCTTTTGGCATGATTATTCTACTTAACAAAAAAGGCTTTGAAGCTGATCAAATTTCTGACTTTAGAGGGTTAAGCAAGCATTCTCCATGGTTTGCATTAATGATGTTGGTGACCATGCTGTCAATGGCAGGTGTTCCGCCATTTATTGGTTTTTATTCGAAATTCTTTATCTTGCAACAAGTTATTTCAGCCGGTTTTGTTACTGTTGCTGTAGTGGCAGTGGTATTTGCTGTGATTAGTGCTTATTATTATTTGCAAATTATCAAATCTATGTACTTCGAAGACTCTGATCAAGAGATTAGTATTGTTGCACCAATGGATATGCAGCTAATCTTATCAATCAATGCTGTGCTTATATTAGTGGTTGGTTTATTCCCAGATTTCTGGATGAAATTATCACTTTCACTGTTCTAAAGCGTTCATTCGTAAAATTTGCCAAATTTTTATTTAGGATAATAAGTGAAGCTGGTTAGTTTGTTTTTTTATATCAAAAACCATTTAAAACTGTATTCTAGCCTTACTCTGAAGCTATAAACTGAGGTTTTTAGAGTAAAACAAGGCTTTGCTTTGTGAGTATTTGGCTGATTTTTATTATTTCCAATATTTTTAGCCCGACAGGTGGTCATTTATCAGTATTTTAAATATATGCTAAAATTTAAGTCTAATTTCAATTTAAAAAATACCACAAAAAATGAAAATATTAATCAGAAACCTACCTCGCACCTTTACAGAAATTGGGCTTAAAGAATTATTTGAAGCTCATGGTGAAGTTCAATCTTGCACCTTGGTGTTAGACAAAAAAACGAGCGAATCTAAAGGTTTTGGATTTGTTGAAATTGCCAAAGTGGGTGATGCAAAAGTAGCCATTCAAGCGCTTAATGGCAAGCCTATTAATGGCAACAAAATTCGGGTTAAAAAAGCAGAGCCAGCAAAAAACGCTTAAAAACTCATTAACAGCCATAAAATTAGAATAGATGCATAACCAAGATCCACTCCATGGAATTACGCTCAAAACAATTGTTACTGAGCTAGTAGCACATTTTGGCTGGAAAGAGCTGGCCAAGCACATTGATATAAACTGTTTCAAGAGTGATCCCAGTATCAATTCTAGCTTAAAGTTCTTACGAAAAACCCCGTGGGCACGCCAAAAAGTCGAACGTCTTTATTTGGAGATTTTCACCTAGGCTACCCATTTTTAGCTATTATTTAGCTCAATTTTTTGAGCTTTAAAAGAGGCTTTAGGTCGAACCCAAGCATGTCCGTAAACCACTTCATAGGTTGCCGGTAGTTTGTCGTCTTTTCTAAAAGATTCGTACATCTCAACCATAAGTTTAAATTTATTTTTACCCATTAGTGACTTTGAGCGGTTGCCCACTGATTGCGCACCAATGGCTTTAAGGTCACGCAAAAGGTCGGTCACTGTTTGATAGGTTAGGGTGAGTGTTTCCATTTCCATCACTGGGGATTGAAAGCCAGCACCAAGCATTTGATCACCAATATCATGCATGTCGGTGAATGTATTAACATGCACTTCGTTATCGACCACTGACCAGCTCTTTTTCAGCTCTTTAAGGGTATCTGGACCAAAGGTGGAGAATAAGATTAATCCGTCATTTTTAAGCACTCTGTGGATCTCTGAAAATAGCTGCTTAAGATCAGGGCACCACTGCATCATTAAACTGGAAATCACGATATCAACGCTATTATCCGCTAATGGCAAATGATTAGCATTGGCGCAGATTTTATTAGCCAGTTTGTTGTTTTTTAAAGAGTTCTGGGCAAAGTCTAGTGCGATTATTTTAGAATCTGGAAAGCGTATTTCTAGCTGTTGAGAGAGTAGTCCTGTGCCCGCGCCTAAGTCTAGGATAACTGCTGAATTGCTAGAGATGATGTTAAGCTTTTGATCTAGACGAGTGGCAACTTCTTTTTGTAAAAAAGCATGATCCTCATAATCATTTGAAGCCTTATTAAAAGCCGTTCTTACTTGAGACATTGCTCGACCTTTTGAGTGATGTTTTGCATGAGCTTAAAGTAATGATCAGCACCCGGTTGAATATCAAATCCAATAATATCAATCTCTGCCGTGTTAATGACTAAGCCTTCAGTGAGTGTATTAATACGTTTTTGTGGGATTTCTGTGGTGAAAAGTAGGCAGCTAGTTTGCTGTTTTTGAATGATTTTTTTGGCTTTTAAAATTTTAAAAATACTTAAATTTTCACCATGTCGCTGGCTAACGCTACCTATTTGTTTGAGCTGTTGGCTTTTTATAAAATGCTCAAAAGCACTGTTGAAAGTGATTAATGATTGGTTAGCATGATTGGATAGTTGCTGTTGTAAGCTAAGTTTAAGCGCAGTTAGCTTTTGACTAAACTTGCGCAAATTGCTTTGATAGGTCGCTTTGTTTTTTGGATCAATTTGTATGAGTGTATCGCCGAGCTTTTGAGCGAATTGTTGTATGTGTTGAATGCTCAGCCAGCTATGATGATTTTTATCGTCATGTTCGTCATGTTCGTCATGTTCGTCATGTTCGTCATGTTCGTCATGTT
>NZ_CAXCCZ010000023.1:0-22267 GCF_963981275.1 uncultured Candidatus Thioglobus sp.
ATTCCGGCCCCGGGCACCATATTTAGCAAAAACCCCAATCAAATTTCTGAGTTTGATTGGGGTTTTTTATTTGTACAATTACAAAATATTTCGTATAATCCATCTATGATTAACTCTATAAATCAACCGTTATGAAAAAACACATTATTTCTACCGATAAAGCCCCGCAAGCAATTGGCACCTATTCTCAAGCAGTTTGTGTTACCGGTGGCTCAACCATCTATCTCTCAGGCCAAATTCCGCTAATTCCTGAAACCATGGAAATGGTAGAAGGTGACATTAGCGCGCAAATAAATCAAGTATTTAAGAACTTAACCGCTGTTTGTGAAAAATCAGGTGGTAATCTTAATGACATTGTTAAGCTCAATATTTTCTTAACAGACTTAAGTAATTTTCCAACAGTGAATGAAATTATGGCGCAATACTTTGACACACCTTATCCAGCTCGCGCCGCTGTTGGCATCAAAGAATTACCCAAAGGCGCTCAAGTGGAAATGGATGGGGTTATGGTAATTGAACCATGCAATTACAGCTACTAAAATATATTTCTAAAATTAAATATTTGTGCAATTGTGTTGTTAGCTCCGTACTCTAGCACTCATGTATTTAACATACACTCAAGCTTTGCGTGCGGTTACCGCTTCACATCTAAACAAAGATTTAATTCTATAATATATATTCGCCAATATGCATAGCCTAGATGATCCAATAATCAGTCTTAACGGATTAGGGCCAAAAGCACAAGAAAAACTCAACAGCATTGGTATTTACAATCTAGAGCATTTATTATTTCACCTACCCAATCGGTATCAGAACAAAACTCATTTCACCTCATTAGATCAAGCGCAAGTTGGCGGTGAAATTTTGGTTGAGCTCAGCATCGACCGGATTGAAGAAGTGGCTACAAGACAACGGCAATTACTCTGTTATTTGTCAGATGAAAACAACCGCACACTGCTATTACGATTTTTCCATTTCAATCAGTATCAAAAACAACAGCTGATTCGAGGCGAGCTTATCCAATGCTTTGGTGAATTAAAGATTGGGCGAGATGGGTTAGAAATACATCACCCAGAATACCGTTTGATTTCCAAAGGTCAGCCAACACTGATAGAAAAAACACTTAGTCCTATTTACCCTTTAACGGCCGGCATTCATCAGCCACAAATCAAAAAATGGGTTAATATCGCTGTTGAAACACTGCAACAAACAGATTTGTTTGACTATTTCGAAAATTTGGCAAAAAACTCAATGCCAACTTTAAAGCAAGCGTTATACACGCTACATCACCCAAAAATTGATGATAATATCGACCAAATAGCCAATTTTAGGCACATTTCACAACAAAGACTCATTATTGAAGAACTTTGCGCTCAACAACTCAGCCTATTGAAGCTAAAAAATGAGCGTAAACAGAAGATTTCCAATATTTTCAAAATTTCCCAAAAATTTTCTAATCAATTATCCAGCAATCTAGGCTTTGATTTAACCACTGCCCAACAACGTAGCGTTAACGAAATTAACGCCGATCTCGGTTCAAGCCACCCAATGCTCAGACTCTTACAAGGCGATGTTGGCTCTGGAAAAACCATTGTCGCTGTATTTGCATGCTTGCAGGCGGTTGAAAATGGTTTTCAATCAGCTGTTATGGCGCCAACAGAGATATTAGCCCATCAGCATTTCCATGGATTTAATGATTACCTACAACCACTTGGCATTCGCACCGCCTTATTAACCGGATCTCAAAATGCTGCTGAGCGCCAAGCTCAATTAGCTTTGGTAGATTCTGGTGAAGCTCAAGTTATTATTGGCACTCATGCACTTTTCCAAAAAGCAGTTAACTTTAATAAATTAGGTTTAGTCATTATTGATGAACAACACAAATTTGGCGTGCACCAGAGATTATCACTCGCTCAAAAAGCGCACAATACGCCACACCAATTAGTCATGACAGCTACACCAATACCAAGATCACTAACCATGAGCGCTTATGCAGATCTTGACTCTTCTATCATTGATGAACTGCCACCTGGCAGAAGCCCTGTTCAAACCATCGCCCTGGCAAATAACAAAAAAGACAAAGTACTGGATAAAATTAAGCAAGTCTGTGCCGAAGGCAATCAAGTTTATTGGGTTTGCACATTGATTGAAGAGTCAGAAGTATTGCGCGCCGAATCTGCTACCAACACACATCAATATTTACAAGAAAACTTGCCAGAGTTATCAGTTGTGTTGATCCATGGAAAAATGAACAAGGAAGAAAAAAGTGACATTATGGCTCAATTTAGTGATGGAAAAATTCATATTTTAGTGGCAACGACAGTGATTGAGGTGGGCGTCAACGTGCCAAATGCTTCATTAATGGTGATTGAAAATTCTGAAAGACTGGGATTGGCACAACTACATCAATTGCGTGGTCGTGTTGGGCGTGGGTTTGATGCTAGTATTTGCATATTGATGTATCAGCCACCACTCAGTAACAATGCCATAGAGCGACTAGATATCTTAAGACAAACCAATGACGGCTTTAAAATTGCCAATAAAGATTTGGAGCTACGTGGCCCTGGTGAAATACTTGGCACACAGCAAACGGGGATTGCCGATATGAAAATTGCTAATATTGTGCGTGATGGCTACTTGCTTAAACAGGTAAATTATTATGCAGAGCAACTCTTACAAAATAATGAGAAAAACCAGCAAGCACTCATTAACCGCTGGATTACGCATGACAAGACACAATATGCCAACACTTAGCTTAAAATATTAGCATGATTGATACCCGCACTCTTATTTGGCAAGATTCAACACTGATCGAACAAGCGCCTATTGCTGCACAGCTTTGGCTAGATGATAGCGCCTCGTTAACAGCCAAACTTAAGCAGCAATTTGCAGATTTTTCTCTGCGAGTATTATCACAACAACAAGAAAAACCGCACGCACATGAAGCTTGTGAGATTGGCACTGATCATATTTGCACGGTGCGAGAAGTAGAGCTCTTAGGCAACGGCAAGGTAGTGGTTTTTGCACGCTCCGTTATCCCTATTACTAATGACACTCAAGAAATTTTGAGCATCGGATCCAAACCACTGGGGGAAGTTTTATTTAATGATTCCAATATTAAGCGTGGCGCTCTGCAAATCACTCAAATTGACGATATTTGGGGTAGAAGATCCACCTTTACTATTGGCAATACCAAACTCTTAGTCAGTGAATTTTTTACACAAGCGTTGTATGCGTGATCAAATATTTAGTCAAGAAAATGACTTAGTAAATTTTACTTTTGATGCGAAAGTAGCCAATGTCTTTGATGATATGGTTCGCCGCAGCGTGCCTGGCTATCAATCAATGATTGAGATGATTGGCCTGTGCGTTAAAAGCCATGGTCAAGACAATACCAACTACTACGACCTGGGCGCTTCAACAGGCGCCACTTCAATGGCTCTTGGTATCAACGACACTCATAACAACACAAAGATAATTGCGGTCGATAACTCCCTCAGTATGATGGAAAAATGTGAAAAAACCTTAAATAACAAAGTTAATAATGCTCAGGTTATTTGCGCAGATATTGAAATACTTGATATTAAAAATGCCTCAATTGTAGTGCTGAATCTAACCTTACAATTTATAGCACCAGAAAATAGACAGGCTCTAATTAATAAAATTTATCAAGGTTTGAATAAAGGTGGCGCACTAATTGTATCTGAGAAAATTCATTTCAACGACCAGCAAAAACAACAACAGATGACTGAATTGCATCTTGATTTTAAACGTGCCAATGGCTACAGTGAACTGGAGATTGCGGCTAAACGCCAGTCAATTGAAAATGTATTAATCACAGATGATAAAAACACACACTTTAAGCGCTTTGAGCAAGCTGGATTTAACACCAGTACTTGTCATTTTCAGTGTCTGAATTTTGCCTCCTTTTTAGCGGTTAAATAACGGTAAAATACCGACCTATATGCTTTTAATGATTGACAATTACGACTCTTTTACCTATAACCTGGTGCAGTATTTTGGCGAGCTAGGGCAAGAGGTTGAAGTGCATCGTAATGATGAAATCACCCTGACAGAAATTGCAGCACTAAAGCCGGAATTCTTAGTCATATCACCCGGACCTTGTACACCCAATGAAGCCGGAATCTCGATTGATGCCATTAAACACTTTGCTGGAAAAATACCAATAATGGGGGTTTGTCTTGGTTTTCAGGCCATGGTTCAAGCTTTTGGTGGCGATGTTGTTGGTGCTAAAAAAATTATGCACGGCAAAGTTTCAAAAGTTCATCACACTAATAATGGCATGTTTACCGACCTTAAGAATCCGCTCAATGCCACGCGCTATCACTCTTTGGTAGCAGACCAAACCACACTACCAGATTGTTTTGAAGTTACTGCTTGGACTGAAGACAACGAAAACGGCATGGATGAAATCATGGGCATCCGCCATAAAGAATTTGCACTCGAAGGTGTGCAATTCCACCCAGAATCTATCTTGACAGAACAAGGTCATGACATGTTAAATAACTTTTTACAAGGAAAAACTCTATAACTATGGAAATTATTGACTTTTTATTTGCTGAGGATCAGCTTTTTACAACCATCACTCTTATTGTTTTAATTGCGCTATTAATTGGCAATATTGTTGCTGATAAACTAAAAAAATACGAGGATATTGATTCAGCTGGTGCAACATCACTCATGGATAACGATAACCTCATCATCTTAGATGTGAGAGAGAAGAAAGAGAGAAAATCAGGCTATATTAATAACGATATTCACATTCCTTTAAGTAATGTTAAATCGCAACTAGATAAGCTTGATAAAAATAAATCTATTTTGGTTTATTGTCGCAGTGGTTCACGTTCAGCTCATATTGCAGGCTTACTAACTCGTAACGAGTACGAAAATGTATACAACCTAAAAGGCGGCATTCAAGCTTGGAAAAGAGCTAAACTACCTGTAAAAACCTAACACCAAGGAATAACAAATGAAAAAAAATAAAATTTATTGTAGTGATGCCTGTCCCTTTTGTCAGCGTGCCTATCAACTATTAGAAAGCAAAGGCATTCCTTTTAAAAAACATCATGTAAAAAGCCCGAGTGATTGGGATGAGGTAATGGAGCTAACAGGTCGAAACACCGTGCCTCAGGTGTTTATAAATGGTGTGCACGTGGGCGGATTTGATGATTTATCTGCGGCTAACCAATCTGGCAAGTTAGATAAAATACTGGCTCAGTAATGAGTAATAATCTTAGTATTATTGGTGCTGGTGCCTGGGGAAGTGCGCTGGCCATCACTCTAAGTGAGAAATTTGATACTATTTATTTGCACGCCCATACAGAGCTTGAATCTAAGACATTAAAACCTCAGCACCCCGCCCTACCTAAACCCTATGCTAGCAATATTGATATTGTTTATGGTTTTGAAACTTTAAAACATTGCAATAATATTCTCATTGCTACGCCGAGCTACGCATTTAGTGAGGTACTACAAACTTTAAAACCCTTATTAAACACTCAGCACCAAATAGCTTGGGCCACCAAAGGATTTGATACTACTGCCAAATGCTTCTTGTATCAAAGTTTTGAGCGAATATTACCTAACTATCATGGTTGTGTTTTATCTGGCCCTAGTTTTGCATTTGAGGTGGTTAGTCAAAAACCAACGGCTTTGGTTTCTGCCTCCAAAGATAAAAACACCCGAAAACATTGGGCTGATTTAGTTCGCACCAAGACACTTCGTGCCTATACCAATAACGATATTATTGGCGTTGAAATTGGCGGTAGTGTTAAAAATATTCTGGCAATTGCCGCCGGAATAGCCTCAGGACTGGGCTACGGAATCAATACCCAGGCTGCTCTAATTACTCGCGGCCTAGCAGAGATGACACGCCTAGGAAAGACCATGGGTGCTAACGAATCCACCTTTGTCGGATTATCCGGACTTGGTGACTTAGTACTAACGTGCTCTGATGATCTATCAAGAAATAGACGCTTTGGAAAGGAGTTGGCCAAGGGTCACAATGTTGAGCAATCACTTGCCAACGTGGGTGCAACTGTCGAAGGACTCAACACTCTGGATTTAATTCTTGCCATTGCTAAAAAGCAACAGGTAGAAATGCCGATTTGTGAACAGGTGTCCTACGTCACTCAAGCTAAAGCAAGCCCGGCTGAGGCGGTAAACTATCTAATGTCGCGAGCGCAAATTGATGAATGAAGCTTAGTCTTCTACGCCATGGGGAGCCGATTGGTGGGCGAATTTATCGTGGCAATCAAGATGATCCACTCACTGAAAAAGGCTGGCAGCAAATGCTGGATTCCACTCAAAACCAATCATGGGATTTAATCGCCACCTCCCCTCTAATACGTTGTCAGGCATTTTCCCAATATTTACATGAACAACATCAGATACCATTGAAAATTATCAATGATTTTTCAGAACTAGGATTTGGTGATTGGCAAGGGCTTAGTGCCAAAACTATTGGTATAGAGTTAGTCAATAATTTTAAAAGGGATCCAATTAACAATCAACCGGCTAATGCAGAAAATTTATATGCCTTTCAAAATCGGGTTTTATCAGCGTTTCAAGATATTACCTCTGAAAATAAAGAAGTGCTTATCGTTGCTCATGCCGGTGTCATTCGAGTAATTAAATCTCATCTACTTAATCTACCCATCGAAAAAATGTTTACAATAGAAGTTATGAATGCCTCTTGTGAAAATTTTGAAATTTAAATCAACCCTGCTGGCCGCCCTACTGCTCAGCTCAACTGTTCAATCAAGTGAGTTTTGGGGTCTCGAGTCATGGATGAATTCCCTTAAAACACCAGACTTTAGTGAGATAAAAAATGTTGATCAGCGCAAGCAGGCTTTTTTCAAATACCTATTGCCAGAGATTAACAAACAAAACGAAAAGATTATTCAGCTAAGAAGTGATATTAAAACTGAACACATTAACCAATTCAAATTGAAAAAAATATACAAGTACTATCGCGTTGAAGAGGGAGATGTAGATACCTTATTAACACGCGTCGATGTGATACCGGCCTCCTTAATATTGGCACAAGGTGCTTACGAATCAAACTGGGGGAGGTCACGTTTTGCCAAATATTATCATAACTTTTTTGGCCTTTGGTGTTTTAAAAAAGGCTGCGGCATCATCCCACTAAAACGTAACAAAACAGCCACCCATGAAGTGGCCAAGTTTTCCTCCTTAGATAAGGGTATCGAATACTATATGCGTTCAATTAACCGAAACTCCGCCTATACAACCTTAAGAAAAATTCGTAAAAATAAACGCGATACAAAATCTCCAATTACTGGCATTGCCCTAGCCGAAGGACTAGAGAATTATGCTGAGATTGGCTATGAATATGTTGAAACTGTACAGTCGATTATTCGCTACAACAAGTTAGCAAAATATGACTACAAATCTTAGACAATAAAAAACCCGCAATTAGCGGGTTTTTTATGAATTCTTGAAAACGACTTAACGCTTTGAGAACTGCTCGCTCTTACGTGCCTTCTTACGGCCAACTTTCTTACGCTCCACAACTCTCGCATCACGAGTTACAAAACCAGCTTTACGTAAATCACCACGTAATTCATTGTCATATTCCATCAATGCACGAGTAACACCCAAACGAATCGCACCCGCTTGACCTGTATCACCACCACCACTAACCATGATATTGAAATCAAACTTATCTCTCATTTCAACTGTGTCTAATGGTTGGTTAATAATCATTGAAGAAGTTTCACGACCAAAATATTCATCCATAGGACGTTTATTTACTGTGAATACACCTTTACCTTTAGTCATGTAAACACGAGCTACTGATGTCTTTCTTCTGCCTGTTGCGTAAAATGTTTCTGTCTTTGCCATAATAATTTATTACCTTAAATATCTAAAACTTGCGGTTGTTGTGCACCATGTGTGTGCTCAGAACCTGCAAATACTTTCATTTTTCTAAACATATCTCTGCCTAGAGGACCTTTTGGCAACATGCCTTTCACAGCCTTGTTGATAATTTCTTCTGGTTTTTTAGCCTGCAAGTCTTTAAATGCAACTGACTTTAAGTTACCAACATAACCTGTGTGATGGTGGTACATTTTGTCATCAAACTTCTTGCCCGTTACCTTAACTTTCTCTGCGTTAATAATAACAATGTAGTCACCTGTATCTGTATGTGGCGTGTACTCAGCCTTATGCTTGCCACGAAGACGAGATGCAACTTCAGTTGCCATACGACCTAATGTTTTACCGTCGGCATCCACAAGGAACCAATCTCTTTTTACTTCGTGTGCTTTAGCGCTAAATGTTTTCATAATAATACTTGCTTATCTTCAATCAGAATAATCGGACTATTATAATCACTTTTAAGTGTGAATGTTGGCTTATCGATGAATATTCTTATTAAAAACTTAGTGCAAACCTAATGATTGGAGATTATGATAATACCTATAAATTCTTTTTATAAAAATACAATGATTAATTCGCATGCACATCTAGATTTTGACAACATGAATGACGTTGCTGAAAACGCAATCGCAATCATCCCTAGTGTTGGCAAACAAAACTGGATAGATGTGCAAATGTACCCTTACTTTGCATTTGGTATTCATCCTTGGATGGTGCAAGATCACTCTCAGCAGGAGCTTGACTATTTAGAGTATTTAGTAAAATGCAACAACCCTGTTGCCATAGGCGAGTGCGGATTAGATTATCTTAAAGATATTGACAAAAAAATACAACTGTATTTTTTTAATTTTCAATTATCGCTTGCTGAAAAATACAAACTTCCTGTTATTATTCATAGCGTCAAAGCTACTGAGGACGTTATTTTTCTCTTGAAGATGCATCCTAAAATTAGTGGTGAAATTCATGGATTTTCTGGCAGTGAAGATCAAGCCAAACAATTAACCAGCATGGGTTTTTATCTAGGCTTTGGGCTACAGATTTTGAATGAAAAATCTACTAAAATTCGTCAAATTGTAAAAAACTGCCCATTAGAGTTTATGCTGATTGAAACGGATGACCATCAAAATCCAAATGATTTGCAATTAGTGGCACAAGAAATTGCCTTACTCAAACAAATACCAATAGACACTATCACCACTCAATGTGATAATAACGCCATTTCACTTTTCAATCTAAAATAATGGCTGGAAGTTGCGCACGAACTGAAATTTTACTAGGTCAACAAGGTTTAGCCAGATTAGCCGAATCACATGTGGTTATTGCTGGCCTTGGTGGCGTGGGTGGCGCTTGTGCTGAAGCGTTATGTCGTGCAGGTGTTGGCACACTGACTTTAATTGATTTTGACATCATTGAAACCACTGATCTTAATCGCCAGATTGTCGCCCTTAACTCTACTCTAGGCCTGAAAAAAGTCAACGTATTGGCCGATAGACTGAGAGATATTAATCCTGATACTGTGATTATTAAACGTGATGAATTCATCGATGGTGAAAAATCTCAACTAATCGCACTTAATAATGATTACCACTTTGTGGCTGACTGTATTGATGCTATATCCTGCAAAACGGCACTTATAGATAGTTGCAATAAATCAGGAAAACTGATTATTTCAAGCATGGGTGCGGGCGGAAGGCTCGATCCAACACAAGTAAAAATCTCTCGCATGGATAAAACGCAAAACTGCGCTTTAGCGCGCGAAATGAGAAGGCGACTCAGAAATATTCACGCCTCAATGAAATTTCCCGTTGTACATTCTACTGAATTACCCATAAAAGCTTTGCCTCATAAAGCAATTTCAACTATAGACACTGCTCCATCAGGCAGACCAAGAGCAGTGAATGGCGCAATATCTTATATGCCTAATATTTTTGGATTAATAATGGCCGGACACATTGTTCAAACTTTACTAAAATCTTAATAAAAAAAAGGAATAGATAATGGTTAGCACCGAAACTCCCGTTTGTGACTTTAATACACCTGCAATTAATTTTAATTTGAAAGGTGTGGACGGAAAAATGCATACACTAGAGAGTTGTAAAGGCGATAAAGGGCTGTTGGTTATGTTTATTTGCAATCATTGCCCTTATGTTAAAGCGATAATTAATCGCATAGTTCGTGATACCAAGGAGCTTAAAGAACTGGGGGTTAACACTGTGGCAATCATGTCCAATAATCCAGATGAATACTTGGAAGATTCTTTTGCAAATATGCAAAAAATTGCCAAAGATTTCAAGTTTCCATTCCCTTATTTAATCGATGAAACTCAAGAAGTAGCTAAAGCCTATGGAGCAGTTTGCACACCAGACTTCTTTGGGCTATCAAAACACATGACATTGCAATATCGAGGTCGATTTGACGCTTCAAGAAAAGAAACAGCGCCTGAAGGCACTCATAGAGACTTGTTTGAAGCAATGAAACAAGTTGCACAGACAGGCAAAGGTCCATTGGAACAAATCCCATCAATAGGTTGTTCAATTAAGTGGTATTAAGGACCATATAACAAATTCCTAATATATTGAAAAGTATCGCGTCTTAATAGGTATAATTGCGTTCTTTGCCTGTCTTATAAATGTATTATGTCTGAACAAAACACCGATAACCAATCACCAAAAAAATTTAGCGACCTGGGACTTTCTGATTCAATTCTGGGTGTGCTAGATTCAATCGGTTACGAAACACCCTCTCCTATTCAGGAGCAATGCATCACCCATCTTTTAAAGGGTGAAGACATTATTGGCCAAGCTCAAACAGGTACAGGAAAAACGGCAGCTTTTGCATTGCCATTATTAGATAATATCGACTTAAACCTTAACGCCCCTCAGCTATTAATTTTAGCGCCAACACGCGAGCTAGCCATCCAAGTTTCAGAGGCTGTTCAAACTTACGCTCGCGGCATGAAAGGTTTTCATGTATTGCCAATCTATGGTGGCCAATCTTATGACATTCAACTACGTCCATTAAAGCGTGGTGTACATTGTGTTGTAGGCACGCCAGGTCGTGTGATGGATCACATCAAAAAAGGCACTTTAAAACTAGAGAATCTAAAATCATTTGTTTTGGATGAAGCAGATGAAATGTTAAAAATGGGCTTTATTGATGACATTAAATGGGTAATGGAGCGCATTCCAGAGCAACGTCAAATTGCACTTTTCTCTGCCACTATGCCAACAGTGATCAAACGTGTTGCTGAAGAATTCTTAAATAAGCCAAAAATTGTTAAAGTAAAAACCAAAACAGAAACTGCTACAAATATTGAGCAAAAGTATTGTTTAGTTGGCGGTCTAAGTCAAAAATTAGATGCATTAACTAGAATTCTAGAAGTGATTGAATTTGACGCCATGATTATTTTTGCCAGAACCAAAACCTTAACAGTTGAACTGTCTGAGAAACTTGCAGCAAGAGGGTTTACCGCAGAAGCGATTAATGGCGACATCCAGCAAAGCCAACGCGAAAAAATCATTAATAAATTTAAAAAAGGCAGTATTGATATTTTAGTAGCGACTGATGTTGCAGCACGTGGATTGGACGTGCCGCGCATCTCTCACGTGGTGAACTACGACATCCCGCAAGATGCAGAGACTTATGTACACCGTATTGGTCGTACAGGTCGTGCAGGTCGCTCAGGTGAGGCAATTTTATTTGTATCACACCGTGAGCGTCGCATGCTTAACAACATTGAGCGTGTCACTCGCCAAAAAATTACACCTATTGAATTGCCAACAGCAAAAATCATCAATGAAAAGCGTGTTAATGATTTTAAAAAGAAAATTACCGAAACAATTAGCAATCAAGACCTAAGTGTTTTTGAAAAATTAGTCGGCGAATTCCAAGAGGCTAATGAAGAAGTAACACATATTAAAATTGCTGCAGCACTCGCACATATTGCCCAAGGTAATGAGCCTTTATTCTTATCTGAAAAAGAGCCTAGTTTTGGTAGAGATCAAAAACCTGGTGAAGAAAAAATAGTCCCAGTTCAGCCGAACTCACTTAAGAATCATCCAGATATTCCAATGCGTAGGTACAGACTTGAAGTGGGCAATAGCAACAACATCAAGCCGGGAAATATCTTAGGCGCCATTGCTAATGAAGCTGACATGGAAAGCGCATACATTGGCTCTATTCAAATTTTTGACAAATTCTCAACAGTTGACCTACCTGATGAAATGCCAAAGGAAACCTTTGAGGTATTGAAAAAAACCATCGTAAATGGCAACCGTTTAAATATTGTAGAGCTAACTGAAAAGAATAATAAGGCAACCGTTGGTGGAGCACAAGGTGGAAAGCGCAACTTTGGCCGTAAAAAATTCTCTAAAGATTCTAGAGGAGGCCCTAGAGGCGGCTCTAGAGATGGCGGCAGAGGAAGAGGAAGAGGTGGAGAAGGTAGAGATGACAGAGGCAATAGAAAGCCTAAATTTTCTCGCTCAAAACCTAAAAAATAAACCTTAAACTGTATTTAATCTTTTAAAGGGTCAAAATTACGTTAAAATTGCACTCGCTGGTAAAGTATACAGCTGCTATTTATATTGTTTGACTGATGGTTTCATCCTCTCTAAGTTATAAATGTGGTCTATTTTTTACGGTATTTTTTTTAAACTTATAGGAGACATCATGTCTACAACAGGAAAAGTAAAGTGGTTTGACGCTAAAAAAGGTTTTGGTTTTATTGAGCAAGAAAGTGGTGACGATGTATTCGTTCACTTCCGTGCAATTCAAGGCGACGGCTACAAATCTTTAGAAGAAGGTCAAGAAGTTGAATTTGACTTAGAAGATGGTGCTAAAGGTCCTCAAGCGGCTAACGTACATCCACAGTAATTTTTAAATAAATTATTGAAAAAACCCGGCTTACGCCGGGTTTTTTATTGTCAAAAATTCGTTAAAATAAGCCTATGAAAACATTTTATTGGTACGATTACGAGACCTTTGGCATTAGCCCCAAAACAGACAGAATTTCACAATTTGCTGGCATTCGCACAGATGAAAACCTTAACATTCTTGATGAACACATGTTTTATTGTAAGCCGACTAACGATTGCTTGCCATCGCCTGAAGCGTGTAATGTAACCGGCATAACGCCTCAACTATGCGAGCAAAAAGGCATGATTGAACATAAATTTATCAAAAAAATATTGGCTGAATTTGCAACCCCTAACACCTGTATCGCTGGCTACAACTCGATTCGCTTTGATGATGAATTTACCCGCTATACATTGTATCGTAACTTTCTAGATCCTTACGCTTGGCATTGGCAAAATGGCAATACTCGTTGGGATATTCTAGATGTGGTACGCATGTGCTATGCACTTAAAAAAGTGGCAAGCTTGAAATGGGTATATGACGAAAATGGCAAGCCAATCTTTAAGCTTGATCAACTCTCTCTTGCAAATGGAATTGAGCATGCTAACGCTCATGATGCGCTAGCCGATGTACGCGCTACCATCGCTATCGCTAAGATTATTAAAGATACACAACCACAACTATTTGACTACGCCTTTAAACTGCGTGAAAAGAAATTTGTAGAATCTAATATTCATCTATTTGAGCCGATGCTACATACTTCTGGCATGTACCCAGCACAAAAATCATGCACACGGCTTTCGGTGGCTTTGGCTTATCATCCCGAGTACAAAGATCGAGCGATTGTATTCAATCTAGACCAAGATCCATCCATACTTCTAGCGCTAAGCGTTGATGAGCTCAAGGTGCTAATGTTCACCAAGCAATCAGAATTGCCAGAAGGGGTTGAACGACTGCAAATCAAAGATTTAATTTTTAACAAAAGCCCGATGTTTGTGCCCAATGTTTATAAGATTGAGCCCAAAGTTGTTGAGCAGCTTCAAATTAACATGGATATTTGCTTGAAGCATTTGACCTTTATCAAAGACAACCATTTAGCTATTGAAAAAGTTGTTCAAGAGTTATATAAAAATGATCAGGATTTTTCTGGCAACAATGACGTTGATCAATCTTTATATGGTGGTTTTATGGATAATGCTGATAAGCGACTCGCTGAACAAATTCAGACCTTGGGCAAAGAGGAGCTTAAAGCTTTTCACCCAAAATTTAAAGACGAAAGCCTTAACACTTTGCTGATACATTTTAAAGCTCGAAACTATCCCGAAAGCCTCACTGAAGACGAAATGGAAGATTGGTTCGAAACAGTACAAGGCCGAGTTCAATCTGGCGAAAATGGCTATTTATCGATTGATGAATATTTTCAAAGAATTCACAGTATGCGCGAACAAAATCCACAAAAAGAAACCCTTTGGCAACAGCTTGAACATTATGGAGAATCGTTTTTGTAACAGACATTCTGATAGTAGCTAAGTTGCTTGTCTCGCTCTTTTTGCTATTAAATTAGATATCAGGTATAATCTTTGGCTATTGAGAAATTAAGACAGAGAGGAAAAATGAACGCCGAGACTCGTTTTGAAATGTTTGAAAGGTTACTTAAAAAGATACCCAATCCAACCACAGAATTAAATTACTCAACTCCGTTTGAACTATTAGTAGCGGTAACTTTGTCGGCTCAAGCAACGGATAAAAGTGTCAATAAAGTAACTGATAAGTTGTTCCCTATTGCTAATACGCCAGAGGCTATTTTTGAGCTGGGCGAAGACACACTTAGAGATACGATCAAAACAATTGGCCTGTTCAACTCAAAAGCCAAGCACATTATTCAGGCTTGTAAAATTCTAATCGACAAATACGATTCAAGCGTACCTGAAACTCGCAAAGAATTAGAGGCGCTACCTGGTGTTGGCCGTAAGACAGCAAATGTTGTTTTAAATACGGCTTTCGGCCACCCTACTATCGCTGTTGATACACATATTTATCGTGTTGCTAATCGTACTGCAATTGCTAGTGGCAAGACTGTTCTAGAGGTTGAGAAAAAATTAGTTAAATTCATTCCAGATGAGCACCGAGTACCTGCACATCACCTTATGATTCTACATGGTCGTTACACGTGCAAAGCCAGATCTCCACTGTGTCCTGAATGCATCTTGCTTGATCTTTGTGAGTACGAAGAAAAGAATCTGTAGTTCATTCAGTGATCTATACTCAAGATAGGGCACAGCAAAGGAAATTTTTAGCAAATGCTTGGCAAAAGTATTTGGACAAACAGATACTTGAACCGCTTGAGGATCAACTTTCACAAGTTATTAAAATTCACCCTGAGTATCATTCTCTTATTAAAGATATAGAGTCTGACTATTTTCCAGAACAAGGTGAAACCAACCCATTTTTGCACATTAATCTACATCTAAGCCTAAGAGAGCAGTTGTCAATCAATCAGCCACCTGGCATTCAAGAGATTTATCAAACAATCCTAGGTAAAAATCAAGATCCTCATGAGGCAGAACATCAAATGATGGATTGTATCGCTGAAATGATTTTCTCAGCACAGAAGAGCAATACGCCAATGAATCATCAGGCTTATATACAATGCTTAAAGTCTATCGTCAACTAAAAATAGACTTTAATAACTAAAACTCTAGCCTTTCCAGTTGACAAAATTACTCAGCAGCTGCAAGCCATCATGTTGCGATTTTTCAGGATGAAACTGCACAGCAAACATATTGTCTTTAGCCACAGCGCAGGTGAAATCCTGACCATAGTTAGTAATACCCGCAACCACCGATGAATCTGACTGAGCCACATAATAACTATGCACACTATAAAATCGTGAATTATCATCAATATCGTGCCAAAGCGGGTGATCATTAGACTGTTTTACGGTGTTCCATCCCATGTGTGGTATTTTTAGATCACTTTTTGGAAAGTGTATTACATCGCCAGAGAGGATGGATAGCCCTTCGGTTCCTCCATTTTCCTGGGAATGGTCAAACAACAACTGCAAACCCAAGCAAATACCCAGAAAAGGTTTTTCATGAGCAGATTTTTTAATAACATCAGCCAAACCGTGCTCATTGAGCGCCTGCATACAAGCCCCCATAGCGCCCTGCCCAGGAAAAACAATACGGTCTGCTTCCTGAATTAAATCAACATCGTCGGTTAAAAAAACCTGGTCATTGGGCGCGACGTGCTCAATCGCCTTTTGCACACTACGCACGTTACCCATGCCATAATCAATAATTGCAATACTTTGCATTAGAGTAGCTTATTAAAGCGAACCTTTAGTTGAAGGAATAACACCCGCTTGTCGTTCATCAGGTGTGATGGCCATTCTCAATGCTCGTCCAAATGCCTTAAAAATAGTTTCCGCCTGGTGATGTGAATTAACCCCTTTTAAATTATCAATGTGTAGTGTAATCAGTGCATGATTTACAAATCCGGTAAAAAATTCTGAGAATAAATCTACATCAAAAGTGCCAATTACAGCACGCGTAAAGCTTACATTAAGTTCCAGTCCAGGACGGCCAGAAAGATCTAACACAACACGTGATAAGGCCTCGTCCAAAGGTACATACGAATGCCCGTAACGAGTAAATCCTGCCTTATCACCAACTGCTTGTGCAAATGCTTGGCCCAAAGTAATACCAATATCTTCCACACTGTGATGGTCATCAATTTGTGTATCGCCATCGCATTTAATACTCAAGTCCATGAGTCCATGACGTGCGACTTGATCTAGCATGTGATCTAAAAATGGCACACCCGTATCAATATTTGCACGGCCTGTGCCATACAAATCTAGCTCAACCTGAATGTCTGTTTCGTTGGTTTTTCTTGATACTTTAATCATATTTGTTATTTGTTATAAATATTTTTCAATTAAAATTTCAGCAATTTGAATCGTATTGAGTGCTGCACCTTTACGAATATTATCAGAAACTACCCATAGATTTAGACCTTTCTCGTAAGAAATGTCTTCACGAATACGACTTACAAACGTATCGTCATGATTAGTCGCCTCAATAAATGGCGTTGCGTAGCCACCATCTTCGCGCTTATCCATCACGGTCACGCCGTTTGCTTCTGACAAAATCTTAGTTGCTTCAGCAGCTGTGATTTTCTTTTTAGTCTCAATATTAATCGCTTCAGAATGGCCATAAATAACAGGCACACGCACAGCTGTTGGATTAACCAAAATATTTTCATCTTCAAAAATCTTCTGAGTCTCCCATACCATTTTCATCTCCTCTTTGGTATAGCCGTTGTCTTGGAAAACATCAATATGTGGAATCACATTAAATGCAATCTGCTTCGGATAGACCTCAACATCTACATCCGTATTACCACCTAATAACTTGGTAGTTTGATCAATCAATTCAGAAATAGCCTCTTTACCAGAGCCTGATACTGCTTGATACGTAGCCACGTTAATACGCTCAATGCCAACAGCATCATAAATTGGTTTAAGTGCCACCAGCATTTGAATGGTTGAACAATTCGGATTAGCGATAATGTTGCGTTTTGTATAATTGGCGATAGCGTGTGGATTTACCTCTGGCACCACCAAAGGAATATCCTCATCACGGCGAAAATGTGCCGTATTGTCAATCACCACACAGCCTGCTTGGGCAGCGATAGGCGCATATTTTTCAGAAATACTACCGCCAGCTGAGAACAGGCCCACTTGTGCTTGGGAAAAATCAAAAGTATCTAGATCTTGAACTGTCCAGCTTTTTCCTTGACAAAATACCTTCTTACCAGCAGAGTTAGCACTTGCTAGTGGATATAGATTATCAATCGGAAAATCACGCTGCTCTAAAATAGAAAGAATGGTTTCGCCTACAGCGCCTGTTGCGCCAACAACGGCAACATTAAATTTCTTACTCATAAGTATTGGAATAAAATCAAAAAATAAAAACCAATATTATACGTGATTTTAATAGTTGCCATCATGCTTGAAACAAGCGCTACTTCGGCATTTATCTAAACAATATTATCAATATCCATATAGTGATAATTCAAGTCAAATTTCTGTGAAAGATACTGACCCAGCGCTTGTACACCATAGCGTTCAGTGGCATGATGTCCAGCCGAGATAAAGGCGATATTATTTTCTTTGCAAATTGCTGGGATCTGCTCCGAAACTTCACCCGTTATAAAGCAATCTGCGCCCACATTAATTGCATGCTCGATATAGCTTTGAGCGCCACCACTACACCAAGTTATTTTTTTAATTGGCTTGTTTTTAGGGCCAAATACCAGCGGCGTGCGTTGGGTAATGGTCTGAACTGATTGCGCTACACTCTCCAAGGTTGAACCTACCTCACCCTGCCAAACTAGTGTGTCACCAATTGGCATCGGGTTTTGAATATTAAGGCGTAGAGCTAATTGAATATTATTACCCACAATTGGATGTGCATCCAAAGGCAGATGATAGGCAAATAAATTAATATTGTTATCCAATAATGCCTTGATTCTATTTCTCTTAATACCTATTATCGCTGGATTTTCATTTTTCCAAAAAAACCCATGGTGAACCAATAGCGCATCTGCTTGCTCATCAATAGCGTATTCAATTAAATCTTGATTTGCACTAACACCAGCAATAATTTTATGAAGATCTGTTTTTCCTTCTATTTGTAATCCATTTGGACAATAATCAGAGAATTTAGCAACATTTAAATACTCATTTAAGTGTTTTTCAAGATCTTTATTAATCATAGAATTTTTTTACGATTTGTATAAATTGTTGATTTTGAGCGTTATCGCCCACCGTTACGCGCAAACAATCCATTAACTTTGGCGCGCTACTAAGATTTTTAATAAGCACACCATTGTCTTTTAAGTAGTCAAATAATGCCTGAGCTTTTGGCGCTTTAAATAAAATAAAATTAGCCTGAGATGGGTAAACAGACAATTCTTTAATTTGTGTTAATGCCTTTGAGAGTATTTGTCGTTGCTCAAGAATAATGGCCGCATTATTATTAATCTCTGACTTTTCTTTTAATAAAAAATTAGCACTCACCTGAGTCAAAGTATTAATATTATAAGGTAGGCGTAATTTGTCCAACTCAGCCACAGTATCTTTTGATCCGATCAATAGGCCTAGACGCAAACCGGCAAAGCCAATTTTAGAAACTGTACGTAAAACCACTAAATTTGGATACTTAGCAATGTCCATCAAGAAGCTATCAGCTGCATAAGCATAATAAGCCTCATCCAAAATCACCATGGCGTTGGTTGATTGGATAATTTTTTCAATCGCTTTTCGATCAAAAGTATTACCTGTAGGATTGTTTGGATAAGCAATAAAAATGAGTTTTGGTTTATGCGTATTAACCGCCTCGAGCATCTTATTCAAATCAAGCTGATAATCTTTCGTTAGTGCAACACCTTGATAATTTAGACGTGTAAATTTAGCAATCATGTCGTACATAACAAAACTTGGCTCAACACTTAAAATTGTGTCATTCGTCTCGCAAGCCAATGCTAATAATTGAATCAACTCATCAGATCCATTGCCCAACAGAACGCCAAACTCATCAGGAATATCCATCAACTCTCTTAGAGTTTGATTTAGCTCATCAGCACCTGGATTTGGATAACGGTTAAGTTGTGCATCCGCCAAATAAGCTAAGTATTGCCCAATTAATTCATCAGGCAGTGCAAAAGGCGATTCCATCGCATCAAGCTTAATCATATTGTCTGCTGCTGGTACGTGATAAGCATTAATCGCTTTAATATCAGATCGAAGCCAGTTATTTATAAAACTCATATCAGGGTTTTGCTCTATTTGGATGGTATTGCATTTTACCTATTCGTTTGGCGTTTAACAAAGTTTGATAAGTGTAGTCTAGCGCACGCTTAACACCAACACCCACATCAAGCTTAGCAGCAATTAACGCACTAATTGTACTGGCCAACGTGCAGCCAGAGCCATGATAATCTCCAGGTAGCTTATGGTATAAAAAGCACTCAAACAGCTTGCCTTGATGATACAAGCGGTGTTCAATCATGAGCTCAGAAGTATCTGTTGTGGTCAACAAAACCCATTCACATGGTAGAGATTTAATCGCCTCTTGCTCGCTAAGGCCAGGCGCTAATTTTTCTAACTCTGCAACATTTGGCGTTAACAAAAAAACTTTTGGCAGTAATTCTTGTTTAAGCGCCTGAACAACCTCTTGGGTTAATAATTCATCGGTGGTACTGGCTTTAATAATAGGGTCTAACACCACAGTGTGGCTTTGGTTTAGCCAGCTAGCAATTGCTTTTATTTGCTCAACAGAAGACAATAGACCGATTTTAACAACGTTAATCTCGATATCTTCTGCCAGAGAAATCAACTGCTTAATAATTAATTGATGATCAACTGGCTGAACAGCACTCACGCATTGTGTATTTTGAACAGTGAGTGTAGTTATGACAGGCAATGGTGTGGCACCAAATTGATTAATCGCTTCAATATCAGCTGAAATCCCTGCACCACCACAAGGATCAAGACCTGCTAAAACTAAGACACGATCAAGCACTTAGATTATTTTGATTCTTTAGCGATTAAATAATCAGCCACTTTAAACATCTCTAGCTCGCCACCTGCGTGAGAGGCATCAGTCCAATATTTACCATTAATAACAAGCGCTGGTACACCAGAAGTGTGATATTTCACCGTATTAACTTTTGATTTATTAACCTTAATGCGCACTGAAAAAGATTTAAAAGCGCTATTAGCCTTATCTTTGTCAACGCCATGATCGGCCAACCAATCTACAAAATCAGACTGATCGATAAAGGCTGTCTTATGTAGATGAATCGCATCAAATAATTGACCATGCAAGCGCTCAACCTCACCCAACTGCTCTAATACATAATAGAAAATAGCGCCATTAATCCAACGATCTGAAAAAACTGCAGGCTGACGAATAAAGACTGTATTCTCAGGTAATTTTTTCACCCAACTACTCAGCACCGGCTCCACATTAAAACAATGAGGGCAATAATACCAAAACAACTCTCGCACCTCGACCTTATCACCTGTGGTTGTTTTAACTGGCTTATCAAGTGTTACATAGTGCTTATCCTCAGTGTAGGACTCGGCAAAAATAGCCGTAGAAAAGCTCAATAGAAATACCGATAAAATTAGTCTGATTGATTGCATAAAATTCTCTAAATTATGGAAGGATTTTTTTAATATTATACTGCGATAATTCAAATTGATTATCTGTTTGGAAAGACTGCCAAAGTTGCTGGTAAGTCTGATTTGTTAACGGGTGAACATCATCAGCACTCAACTGCGCCAAAGGCGCCAACACAAATGAATACTTTAAAATATCATTCCTAGGCAGGTTTAATACCTTATTAATGACGTCGTCATAAGTCACTAAATCTAGATCAATCAACCGAGAAGAAAACTTAGGTTGAGTGGGATCTCGACCAAAAGTTTTTTCGATACTTTTTAAAACGGCATTCACATCCTCAATACTAAGCTGTGTACTGGCATTAACACCAACATTATAAAAGTCATCGCCTTCAAACCCTTCTGCAGGCGATTCAAAAATATCGGAAATTTTGATATTGGCGAAATTAAGTCTTAAAAAATCAATCGCGCCGGCAATATTAACCTCTCGATTTTGATTTGAGCCAATATTAATATGAATTTTAGCCATTTTTATATCGATTAATGATCACACCCACTCCTTGAGCACCCGTAACCGCCCTACCTTTATTTAAAGTTAGCTTAACTTGCTCAACTTTGAACTCATTTAAAATAATTTGGCAAATTTCTTCAGCGAGCGTTTCAACCAGCTGAAATTCGCTATTTTTTACAAATTCAATGAGGCGCTTAGAAACCGCCTTGTAATCAAGTGTTTGGTTAATATGATCTGTCTGACTTGCTGGAAAAATATCAAAACCCATTTCAATATCTAAGGTCATGTCTTGGCGAATTTCACGCTCCCAATCATAAATGCCAATGACACAATCAATTTTTAATCCTTGTATAAATACTATATCCATGCTTAAATTAATCTTAAATTACAATATCGAAAATTATATGCTACCCATCCTCATCATTTCAGCTTATCTAATTGGCTCAATTTCCATGGCTATTATTATTTGTAAGATTCTTGACCTGCCAGATCCAAGAACACAGGGTTCAAACAATCCAGGCGCGACTAATGTGCTTAGAATTGGCGGCAAAAAAGCAGCAGCAGCCACACTCCTTGGTGATGGGCTAAAAGGCTTTATTCCAGTAGCTATTGGCCAATATCTTGGACTGGATATTCAAGCAGTAGCCCTGATTGCACTGGGTGCTTTTTTAGGTCACGTATATCCAGTATTTTTTGGTTTTAAAGGCGGTAAAGGCGTGGCTACTTTTATCGGTAGCTTGTTGGCACTAAACTATTTTGTAGGCTTGGCATTTGTTGCAACTTGG
>NZ_CAXCCZ010000024.1:0-19804 GCF_963981275.1 uncultured Candidatus Thioglobus sp.
TCGTCATGTTCGTCATGTTCGTCATGTTCGTCATGTTCGTCATGTTCGTCATGTTTGCTGGTCATGCTTTGATCAACGGTGAGTATTTTTTCTGCTGGAATATTGCGAATAGATTTTGATAAGCCCTGTTCAAAATCTGGATGAACAATAATTACTAAATCCGCCTGCTCAAGGTGAGATAGTTGGGAGGGCTTAAGGTGTGCGTGGTGTGCAGATTGCTTACTGCTAAGTAATAATTTTGGCGTACTAACACCTTGGGTTAGGTTGCTAACTATTGAATGAATTGGCTTAATACTCACCACAATATTTGGATTAGCAAATGGATTGGTGGCTAATAGTAGGGTGAGGAAAAATAGGCGAAATTTCATGGAGGTGATTATACTATTTTTGGCAAATAAAGACAGCACGCTTAGGGGCAGGCAAGCCTTCGATGGTTAAATTGTCATCATTTGGATCGAGAAAATCTTTAATAGACTGGGTATTGTCCCCAATCCAATGAGTGGCTCGCTGCTCTTCTGGTGTGGTTTTAGTAACATCAATTAACTTAATATTTTTAAAGCCGGCCTGTTCTAGCCAAATGTGTAGCGTATCAGTAGAAGGCAGGCACCAGACATTGCGCATGCGTGCATAACGATCTTCTGGGGTGATTTGGTCGCCATGTTTTTGATCGATAATCAGCGTTTCTAAAATAAGTTCACCACCTTCTATCAGCACATCTTTAAGTTGTTGTAGATGAAGCATGTGATCTTTTTGGTGATACAAAACACCCATTGAAAAAACACTATCAAAAGAAGATTCTTTGGGCATTTGTTCCAGTTTCAAGGGTAATACATAAGCTTTTGGTGGTTGGCTTATTAAAGTATGAATAGCTTGAAATTGATAATTAAAAAGCAGAAAAGGCTCAATTCCAACAGCGATTTCAGCGCCTTGCATGGCCATGAGATAGGTGAAATAACCATTGCCAGAGCCAACATCTAATACCGTTTTTCCGGCTAAAGGTTGAAGGTGACCTTTAAGTCGGTCCCATTTCATATCTCCACGCCATTCACTGTCTAGCTGCAGATCTCCAATTTGATAAGGCCCCTTGCGCCATGGCATGAGTTGTTTTAAAGATAAAGTAAGGTCATCAATATTAACCTTTGTATCGATAGCAATATAAGGGTGTTCGAAGCTTAGCTTGCCTGGCTGAGTCTTTTGAATGCTGGAAATCGCCTCTTCCCATTTGGGAATATTGCCATTATTAACTGAGAATGCCTGATTTGATAACTCAACTAATTGAGAGCAAATAGTTGATAAGCGTGTCATATTACAATGTTTTTTAAAATCTTTGAGCATACAAAACCAAGGTCATATAAAATGTAGTACAGAAGAGGAATTTTAAATTATTTGGAGATTAAAGATATGATGAATAAAACATTAACTTTTGCAGCAGCGGTTACTTTAACAACTGCACTAATTGCTGGTGGCGATGACCGTGATATGGGCCCTGTTGAATCATTTGATTCAATGCAGCCTGTTGCTGAAAAAACAGTAATCACTGAGCAAGCACCAGACACAATGACTTTAAGCGACACGTCTAAAGTTATTGGTCAAACACCTTCTGGTTTTGCTGTAACTGAAGCGGCGCACCAAGCTTGCCAGGTTACACTAGGCTTGTCTGATGACAATATTTCAAGATTTGAAGATGCACTAGCTGGTGGATTTTTGTTTAATACGGGCCCAATTGATGCAATGGGCACGTTGTTCTCACCTGAGCGTTGGGCAGATTACTTTGCCTGTGTAAAAGGCCAGTAAGCGTTATTCGCAAACATCAATAAAAAGGCCTGCAGTTGCAGGCCTTTTTTATAGCTAAAGAAAAGTTTAAATTTCTAAGAGTGAGTTTTCTTTCTCGGATAACTTAGCTTCCACCTCTTTAACACTAGCATCAGTAATTTTCTGCACGTTGTCTTCTGCCTTTCTAGCCTCGTCTTCTGAGATTTCTTTATCTTTTAATAAATCTTTAAAGTCAGAGTTGGCATCACGACGAATATTACGAATGGCAATTTTGGCATTTTCAGCTTCATCTCTAACTACTTTTACTAATTGCTGTCTACGCTCTTCAGTAAGAGGAGGTAGAGGGATGCGGATCACTTGACCCATGGCTTGGGGGTTAAGGCCTAGATCTGAAGTCATGATGGCTTTTTCTGCTGCAGCTGCCATATCCTTTTCCCAGATAGATACCTTTAGTGTGCGCGAATCTTCAGCAACAATGTTGCCCACTTGAGATAATGGCACCATTGATCCATAGTATTCCACTTGGACCTGCTCAAGTAGAGAGGGATGTGCACGACCAGCACGAATTTTTGTGAAATTATTTTCGAGTGAGTTAACACTCTTACTCATGCGATCTTTGGCGTCTTGTTGGATTTCAGTTAACATGGTTAGTTCCTTACGATGGTTCCTAGGGCCTCACCCTTGAGAATATTAGACAATGTATTGGCATCTTCAAGCATACTAAAGACGCAGATTTCGATATTATGCTCACGACACATAGCAAAAGCTGAGGTGTCCATAATTTTTAAATTTTTGCTAATGGCTTCATCAAAACTGAGTGTATCGTAGCGTGTAGCACTTGGATCTTTCATTGGGTCAGCTGTATATACGCCATCTACTTTGGTGGCTTTAAACACAGCCTGGGCGCCAATTTCAATGGCTCTGAGTGTGGCGCCTGTGTCGGTAGTGAAACAAGGTGCGCCGGTTCCTGCTGAGAAAATCACCACTTTGCCTTCACTTAAAGCTTGTTTGGCTTTGTTGTGATCCATTGGCTCACAAACGCCACCACCAATTGGAAAGCCAGACATGACTAACACATCAACATTATTTTTTCGACAAGAGTCTGAAATAGCAAGTGCATTCATGACTGTGGCAAGCATACCCATGTGGTCGCCCGTTACTCGATTCATGCCAGCCTCTGCCAGTGCTGCACCGCGAAAGATATTGCCACCACCAACAACAATTCCTACTTCTACACCTTGATTTTGAACAGATTTAATAATGCCAACAACTTTATCAAGAGTGGCTGGATCAACGGTGTTTTCAAAGCTGGCTAGCGCTTCTCCGCTTAATTTTAATAGGATGCGTTTGTATTTACTCATACTTAGAATTTAAATATTAGTCATAGTTAGAATAGAAGTGATTTTACCTATCTTGCTCGTTATAATGAACCCTTTGTCCGACATAATTTAGGCATCTCATGGATCAGATTAGCATACGTGGCGCTCGCGTTCACAACTTAAAGAATATTGATATTAATATCCCTAGAAATAAGCTGGTGGTGATTACCGGTTTGTCAGGTTCAGGTAAGTCGTCATTAGCTTTTGATACGATTTATGCAGAAGGCCAAAGACGCTATGTTGAATCTTTGTCAGCTTATGCGAGACAGTTTTTATCACTCATGGAAAAGCCTGATGTGGATCACATCGAAGGCTTGTCTCCTGCTATCTCAATTGAGCAAAAAGCAACTTCGCACAATCCTAGATCAACCGTTGGTACGATTACCGAGATTTACGATTATTTGAGATTGTTGTTTGCTCGAGCAGGCATTCCTAAATGTCCAGAGCACGATATTGATCTTGAGTCGCAAACAATTTCCCAAATGGTTGATAGTATTATCACCCTACCGGAAAGTGAAAAAATTATGCTATTAGCGCCAATTGTGCAAAATCGTAAAGGCAGCCATAAAAAACTATTAGAAGAGTTGTCACACCAGGGATTTTTGCGTGCTCGTGTTGATGGTGAAGTGATGTATATGGATGAGATGGATGAGCTTAATGGCAAAACTAATCACACCATTGAAATCGTCATTGACCGTTTAAAAGTTCGAAAGGATATTGTATCACGCTTGTCTGAATCTTTAGAAACGGCGCTTAACCTGAGCGGTGGCTTAGTTAAAGTGCTGCCAATGGATGAGGCGGCAACTTGGGATGAAATGGTATTTTCTGCTAAGTTTTCCTGTGTTAAATGTGGTTATTCATTGACAGAATTAGAGCCAAGACTTTTCTCGTTTAATAATCCAGTAGGCGCTTGTCCGACGTGTGACGGTCTAGGTGTGAAAGACATGTTTGATGCGCAAAAAGTGGTGGCTAATCCGGGTCTGAGTTTAGCGGATGGTGCGATTTATGGCTGGGGCCGATCGAATGCTTATTTTTATCAAATTTTAATGCTGGTAGGTCAGTATTATGGATTTGACATTGAAACAACTTATGAAGATCTAAGTGATGAGCACAAGAAAATTGTGTTGTACGGTAGCGGTGAAGATGAAATTGACTTCTCTAAAATTAAAGGCCGAAAAGGCTGGTCAAACAAACCTAAGCCATTTGAAGGTGTTATCCCGCGCATGATGCGCCGCTATGAAGAAAGTGAAATTCGCTCGGTTCGAGAGGAGTTGTCTCGTTATGTGGTGAGTCAAGATTGTATAGAGTGTGAAGGCGATCGACTTAATGAGTCTGCTAGAAATGTGTTTATTGGCGGGCGTAATCTATCGTACATCACCAAACTTTCAATTGCTAATATTTATGAATTTTTAAAGTCGCTTGAGCTTGAAGGCTCTAGAGCGCAAATCGCAGATAAGGTGTTAAAAGAGATCATTCAACGCCTTGAGTTTTTAATCAATGTTGGGCTAGAGTATTTGAGTCTTGATCGTAGAGCCAATTCTTTATCAGGCGGTGAGGCGCAAAGAATTCGTCTGGCTAGTCAAATTGGCGCAGGACTCATGGGTGTTTTGTACGTTTTAGATGAGCCTTCTATTGGTTTGCATCAACGAGATAATCAAAAGCTTTTAAATACACTAACATACCTGCGCGATATTGGTAATACAGTAATTGTTGTTGAGCACGATGAAGATGCAATTAAACAAGCGGATTATGTGATTGATATTGGCCCCGGTGCAGGTATGCATGGTGGTGAGGTTATTGCATCGGGCACGCCGGAGGAGGTGGCAAACAATCCGAAATCACTTACTGGTGATTATATTAGTGGCAGACAGAGTATTGAAGTGCCAGCCATTCGTAAAACTTCCGATCAGTGGATTGAAATTAAAGGTGCCAAAGGTAATAATCTCAATAATGTTGATTTATCCATTCCTGTTGGCGTGCTAACTTGTATTACTGGCGTCTCTGGCTCGGGAAAATCAACACTTATTAATGACACTTTGTATGCGCTGGCAGCACGTGATTTGAATCGTGCACAAACGACGCCAGCTGAGTTTGACACAGTGACGGGGCTTGAGTATTTTGACAAAATTGTAAATATTGATCAAAGCCCAATTGGGCGTACTCCACGCTCTAATCCTGCTACTTATACGGGCATATTTTCTTTGGTGCGCGATCTTTTCTCGCAGACATTGGAGGCTAGAAGCCGTGGCTACAAGGCCGGTCGATTTAGTTTCAATGTCAAAGGTGGTCGCTGTGAAGCTTGTAAGGGGGATGGGCTAATTAAAGTAGAAATGCACTTTTTGCCAGATATTTATGTGCCTTGCGATGTATGTCATGGTGATCGATACAACCGTGAAACTTTAGAGATTACCTACAAGGGTAAGAATATTTCTCAAGTGCTAGATATGACCGTTGAGACGGCGGTAGATTTTTTTGAGCCAATGCCAAAAATTAAGCAAAAATTGCAAACACTGATGGATGTGGGCTTGTCATACATTACCTTGGGGCAAAATGCCACCACCTTGTCAGGTGGTGAGGCTCAGCGTATTAAATTGGCTAAAGAGTTGTCAAAACTTGATACAGGGCAAACATTGTATATCTTAGATGAACCGACAACAGGCCTGCATTTTCATGATATTAAGCAGCTATTGTCCGTGATTAATCGTTTGCGTGAAAGAGAAAATACCATTGTGATTATTGAGCACAATCTAGATGTTATTAAAACTGCAGACTGGATTGTTGATCTGGGGCCTGAGGGTGGAGACAAGGGTGGATGTATTGTGGCAACAGGAACGCCAGAATCAGTAAGTCAAGTTAAGGGCTCTTATACAGGTCAATATTTACAAAGTTACTTGTAATCCTTTAACATCTGATATTTTAAAATTGGTTATCTCATACAAAAATTTTCTACCACCTTTGGTTTGTTTAATTAAGATGGGTAGGTATTGATATTCTGATAAAAAATACGCTTGAATGTTGCTATCCTGGTGGTTAATGCGCTCTACTTTAGTGGCACTATATGACTTGCCCTGAATGTTTACAGTGTGCTTATCAGATTTTTTAAACTCCTGAGTTTCAATAGAGCTGCCATCGGCAATTTGATAGCTAAACAAAGATTGATTTGGGTTGTTTTTCAGATCAAAAGAAATGGCTAAAAAAACACTTAGTGGATCGGTAATATTGCCTTCATTCGCTTTCCAAGTACTGATTTTTGGCTGTGTTTTGGTTAGTAAAGATGTAACACTTCCGAATTGAGAATTAATATCAATAGCATAGCTCTTGGTGATTTTTTTATCTTCCTGCTCCATGATTTGATAAGCGGTGCTGTCTACGCCTTTATTATTCAGTTTAAATGTTGAACTGGCAGAGATAGAATAGTCCTTTATCATTGCTGCTAGCCCTGAGGTTTTGGCATTTGCGGTATAAAAATATCCATCTTCTAGTTGATGAAGAGTTCTTACTTCCTCAGCTATTTTAAGCCCGTTGATGGAGAGTTGGTAGTTGGCAATATGGGGCTTGAAAGCTAAGGTGGCAGTAGTAATTAGAGAGAGTAATGTAAATAAAAAAAACAGTCTCATATTATTTGACCATCCAAAGTAGCATGATTGTCGATCAGCTTCAACCTGCCTTGAGTAAACCAATGAACAACTTTAGGAAATAATTTGTGCTCTTCGATTAGTACGCGTTGAGCAAGTGACTCAACAGTATCATCAGCCAGTATTGGAACACGAGCTTGAGCGATAACAGGCCCGCCGTCAAGCTTAGCAGTGACAAAATGAACACTAACACCGTGCTCACTCTCTTTGGCATCAAGCGCTCTTTGGTGAGTGTTAAGTCCTTGGAATTTTGGCAGTAAGGATGGGTGAATATTTAACATCTTGCCTGCATACTTTTGCGTAAATTCTTCAGTGAGAATACGCATAAAGCCTGCTAAGATAATAATATCCGGACTGTGCTGATCAATAGTTTGACTTAGCTGCTGATCAAATTTTTCTCTTGAAGGAAATTGCGTATGGATGAGTACGTGAGTAGGAATATTGACCTTTTGAGCGCGCTTTATCCCGTAAGCATCTTCTTTGTTGCTAATAACCGCCTGAATATCTAGATCAATTTTTTCAGCATGATCGATCAGTGACTGAAGGTTTGAGCCGCTGCCAGAGATTAGAGCGACAGCCTTCATTTAGATGATTACCTGAGAGCCTTCATTGGCAACAATTTCGCCAATTAGCCAAGCATTTTCCCCTTGTTCGTTCATATGCTGAATTGCCGCTGCACTTTGGTCAGCTGGAATGACTAGCACCATGCCAACGCCACAGTTAAAGACGCGATACATTTCCATGATATCAATATTGCCGTTATCTTGTAAAAATTGGAATATTTCAGGTAGCTGCCAAGATTTATTATCTAGTTTTGCGGCCAAGTCATCTGGCAAAACTCTTGGAATATTTTCTAAAAGACCGCCACCGGTAATATGAGAAATGGCGTGTACAGAATATTTTTCAATCAATGATAAGACGGATTTAACGTAAATTTTAGTTGGCTCTATTAATGCTTGTAGTTGTGCATCAGTAGGTTTAGATTGCTCTAGAACTTTACGAATGAGAGAATAGCCATTTGAATGAGGACCTGATGAGGCTAAGGCGATGATATGGTCGCCATTGGCTACTTTTGAGCCATCAATAACTTTATCTTTATCAGCAATACCAACACAAAAACCTGCAAGATCGTATTCTTCACCTTGGTACATGCCAGGCATTTCAGCTGTTTCACCACCAATAAGCGCACAGCCAGAGATTTTACAGCCCTCGCCAATACCGTAGATAACTGAGGTAGCTAGATCGGTATTTAGCTTGCCAGTCGCGTAATAGTCTAAGAAAAATAATGGCTCTGCACCCTGTACAATTAAGTCATTAACACACATGGCGACTAAGTCAATGCCAATAGTATCGTGCTTGTTAAGCATTTCTGCCACTTTAAGCTTGGTGCCAACCCCATCCGTTCCGGAAATTAGAACTGGATTCTTATATTTTTTAAGATCTAGTTCAAACATTGCGCCAAAACCACCAAGCCCTGCTAACACGCCTTCGCGCATAGTAGATTTTGCAATAGGTTTAATTTGTTCGATTAAGTCATTACCTTTGGTAATGTCGACACCTGAGTCTTGGTAAGTCAATGATGACATAGGGTTTTTTCCGTATAATTAATTTTTTTGAATCTCAATTGAACAAGTCGAAAAATGAATTTTTCTAGTGTGCCAAATGCGCTTTCAATTTTACGCATTATTTTAACAGTACCAGTTGTGCTGACTTTATTAAATCATCAATATTTTTTGGCGATGGTATTATTTTTTGTGGCTGGAATTACCGATGCATTAGATGGCTGGATTGCAAAACGCTACTCGTTTGAAACTCGATTGGGATCTATCCTTGATCCCGTTGCTGATAAGCTACTATTGATGAGTAGTTTTATCACTTTAAATGTGATTGGATTGCTACCATTATGGTTGTTGGTACTGGTATTTTTGCGTGATGTCATGATTGTATCCGGCACGGTAGGGTGCTTCATTGGCGCTGGCACGCCCAAAGAGGAGTTACTCTCTCCTTCAAAGTTGTCCAAATTTAATACTGCTTTGCAAATTTCTTTAGTGTTATTTTTGGTGGTGATACAGTTGTATCCAATCCAGCAGCAATGGAGTACTATATTTTTTATTATTGTTGCCACTTCAACCGTATTAAGCGGTGCAGATTATATTTGGATCTGGATGGAAAGAGTTATCTCTCAAGAGAAAAAATAAACGCAATATCATGAAGCAACTCGGACTCCCTATTTCTCTAGACTCAAAGATGTTACTTAGTAATTTCTTAGTTAAAAAAAATCAAACATTATTAGATTTTATCGAGACACTATTCTCCCAAGAGCAATCATCTGTTGTTTTTGTTTCGGGTGACAAATCCAGTGGCAAGACGCATCTGTTACAGGGCTGTATTTTTAAAGCACTAGAGCAAGACTTAAAAGCAGTTTATGTGGATATTGGTCAAACATTGCCAGAGGATTTTTTAAATACGCTAGCGGATTATGATTGGGTGTGTATTGATAATATTGATCAACTTAATGTGGCTCAACAGCAAGAATTATTTGATCTTTATAATCAAATCAAGCAAACAAAAACTAAGCTTATTATTTCAGCGCCTGTGCCACCCGGTGAATTAGAATTATTAAAAGATCTTAAGACCCGATTATCTTTAGCGGTTGTTTACCGTTTGGAGCAGCTTGACGATCAAGAAAAGATCGTCTTAATTCAGCGCAAAATGCAAGATAAGAGTCTTGATATTGACGATAAAGTTTACGCATATCTATTTAAAGTCTTTTCTAGAGATTTAAACGTTGTATTGTCTGCTATTGACCAATTAGACCAAGAATCTTTAAGGCAAAAAAGTCCAATATCTATTCCTTTTGTTAAAAAAATTCTAAAAATTTAGGGTTTTTTCCTAAATTTAAACTTGGCAATTCTGGGCATGAGCTTTGAAAAAGGGATGTGAGTAAGGTCTGGATAGTTTGTATGAATTTTCCCAACTAGATTATTAATATCGTTAATCTTATCGCCATTATCAACTCCCATTAGCTCCTGCAAAGCCAACAAGCCACCCATTTTTATTTTGGATTGCTGCCCAACAGAAAGATTGTTGATGCAATGAGATTTTAAGACAAAATCACTATTATCACGCAAGTGGTAATAAACCGAATGACACAAATCTGAGGCGTGTTGATTAGAGCAAGAGCCAAATTCTTTTTCTGCAACACAGTCTTTAGCGGCAAATTGGCAGCCACAGCGACTACTAAGAATTAAATGTGAAAAAGGGCAAGTGAAGTGCTCGTGAGCCATAACAATAGGTGTTTTGTGTCTTTAATTAAGATTAAGACATTATAATATAAGCTTTTATTTTAGATAGTTGTAATAACACATGAATTACTTACCTATTTTTATCGATATTAAGCAAAAACCTTGTTTGGTTGTTGGTGGTGGTGATATCGCCTTTAGAAAAATGACACTTTTACTAAAGGCTAACGCACAAGTAACTTGCATTGATCATTCGGCTTGTTCGAGTGTCCAAGCTCTGGCGGATCAAAATAAAATTACACTAGTAAAGCGCAACTTTGAGCCAAGTGATATCACTACTCAAGCGCTGATTATTTCAGCAACAGATGATGCTCAGCTTAATGCCCAGGTGTCACAATTGGCGCACAATGCCAATATTCCGGTTAATGTGGTGGATTCACCTGATTTATGTTCATTTATTATGCCGTCAATTGTGGATAGATCACCAATTGTTATTGCTATCTCTTCAGCTGGAAAGGCGCCAGTTTTGGCACGCCTTATTCGTGCAAAACTCGAAAGCACCATTCCACATGCATATGGAAAGCTAGCGGAATTAGCGGGTAATTTTAGAGAGCAAGTTAAGGAAAAATTTATCAATATTGAAGACAGGCGCTATTTCTGGGAACGTGTTTTTTCAGGCATCGTGGCGGAAAAAGTTTTTTCTGGAAAAGTGGATGAAGCTAAAGCCGATATGCAGCTGCAGCTTGATGACTCAATAGATACTGAAATGGGTGAGGTGTATTTGGTTGGTGGCGGTCCAGGTGATCCAGATTTACTTACCTTTAAAGCCTTGCGCCTTATGCAGCAAGCAGATGTTATTTTGTATGATCGTTTAGTGTCAGAAGGGGTAATGGAGCTTGTTCGTCGTGATGCTGAGCTGATTTATGTTGGTAAAGAGCGCGATAACCACAGTGTTCCACAGGATGGTATCAATCAGTTATTGGTAGATTTAGCCAAAAAAGGCAGGCGAGTTTGTCGCCTTAAGGGCGGCGATCCATTTATCTTTGGTCGTGGTGGTGAGGAAATTGAAACGCTAGCTGAAAATGGTGTGCCATTTCAAGTAGTGCCGGGCATTACTGCCGCATCAGGTTGCTCAACCTATTCAGGCATTCCGCTTACACACCGTGATTATTCTCAATCTTGTCGATTTGTTACTGGTCATTTGAAAGACGGCAGCATGAACCTGCCGTGGAACGAGCTAGCCGTTGAGCAGCAAACCATTGTGTTTTACATGGCACTTAAAGGCGCTCAACATTTGTCAGACAAGCTGATTGAGCACGGTATGCGTGCCAATATGCCAGTTGCGTTAGTAGAAAAAGGTACAACGCCTGATCATAAGGTGTGGACCACAACTTTGGGTGAATTGCCAAATATTGTTGCCACACAGCCAATCAAAGCACCGACATTAATTATTGTTGGTGAAGTGGTTAAGCTTCGAGAGAAGCTTAACTGGTTTGACTCCGGTGACTAAATCTATTAGTCTTTAACGCAACAATCGCTATCTTTAAAGCCAACTGCTTTAAAGATTTTAGCGGCAGGGCAAAACCCAGTAAAAGCTGATTGAAATAAGTTAAAACCAACAAAAAATGTTAGCCATAGCCAGCTTGCTTCTGTAAACATATTTGCATTGTTTAAAAGAAGTGAAGCCATAATAAAAACACCGGCCATCGCAGATACTGCATTTGTAATTGTCATTTGATTATTCCTAGGTTTGAAAGTCCCCACTTTAACATTATTTAGGTATAATTTCAAATTCTTCGCGGGAGTGGTGGAATTGGTAGACACGCTGGATTTAGGTTCCAGTGTCGTAAGACGTGAGAGTTCGAGTCTCTCCTTCCGCACCATATTTAAAACAAGGTGACATGTGAAGACGATCATTCTACATAGTCAAGACCTGGCAATAGCCAAACTCGTTGCTCAGCACATTGGTGCTGATATTCAACAAAAGCGAACACACTTTCGCTTTACCACAAATAAAATAATTGATTTAAATGCTTTGAGAGAGGTGTTTAAACTCGATTTCAATTTTGTTCCAGAGGGTTTTTTGTCTAATCAAGTTGCGCTTTTCGTGAGCGATATGGATTCAACTTTGATCAATATTGAGTGTATTGATGAAATTGCAGATTTTGCTAATTTAAAACCTCAGGTGGCTGATATTACCGAGCGTGCGATGCAAGGAGAATTAGATTTTGATCGCTCACTCGTTGAGCGTGTGGCCTTATTAAAGGGCTTAGAAGTGTCGGTATTGGAGCGAGTTTATACAGACAAGCTTCAGGTAAATCCTGGTGGCCAAGTCTTGATTAAATTTTTAAATGATCGAAAAATAAAAAGTGCAGTAGTGTCTGGCGGGTTTACCTACTTTGCCGATCAATTGGCTCAGGACATTGGTCTAGATTATTCTAGGGCAAACGTTTTGGCGGTTAATGAGGGTCGTTTAACAGGAGTTACTCAAGGCGATATAATCAATGCTCAAGCAAAGGCTGATTTTATTGATGAGCTCTGTAAAAAGCACTCTTTGGAGCGCTCCCAGGTGATTGCCGTGGGTGATGGCGCTAATGATTTAGCAATGATGAAGATTGCCGGCTTGTCTGTTGCTTATCATGCCAAATCAATTGTGGCGTCGCAGGCAGATATTGCCATTAATGTTGGTGGATTAGATAAAATTATAGATTTATTTGATGAATAGTTTAATATGTTAGTTGAGCTCGGACACTTTGCATTAGTTTTATCATTAGCATTCGCTTGTTTGCAAGTTATACTGCCAACAATCGGCCTGCTTAGAAGTAACCTTGCCTTGGCGCAGTTATCACGCCCAATGTTATGGGCACAATTCTTTTGGATTTTTGTTGCCTTTGTTGTACTCATGAATGCTTTTGTGGCTGATGATTTTTCGGTTAAATATGTTGCTAGCAACTCCAATACTGAGCTACCAGACATGTTTAAGATGTCGGCCGTTTGGGGTGCGCATGAGGGTTCGCTATTATTATGGGCGTTGATATTATCAGGCTGGAGTGTTGCGGTTTCGGTATTTTCAAAGCGCCTACCTGGCGAAGTGTTAAACCATATTTTGATTATTCTAGGACTGATTAGCATTGGGTTTTTATTGTTCTTATTGCTAACCTCAAATCCCTTTGAGCGACTAGACATTATTCCTGTACAAGGTCGGGAGCTCAATCCACTCTTGCAAGATTTTGGCCTGATTATTCACCCACCTATGTTGTATATGGGTTACGTTGGTATGGCCATACCTTTTGCTTTTGTATTGTCATCACTTATTCGTGGACAGCTTGACTCTACTTGGCTTAGGTGGTCTCGTCCGTGGACATTAGTTGCCTGGGCATTTTTAACTTTTGGTATTACTCTTGGCTCTTGGTGGGCATATTATGAGCTTGGCTGGGGTGGTTGGTGGTTCTGGGATCCGGTAGAAAATGCCTCATTTATGCCATGGCTAGTGGCCACCGCATTGGTACACTCTTTGAGTGTCAGTGAAAAGCGTGGTGCCTTTAAGCATTGGACAGTACTGCTGGCAATTGCTGGATTTTCTCTAAGTTTATTAGGTACTTTTTTAGTAAGATCTGGCATTCTAACCTCAGTTCATTCTTTTGCTGCTGACCCTGCCAGGGGTGCTTTTATTTTGGTCTTTTTGATACTTGTTATTGGTAGCTCGTTGGCTTTATATGCTTGGCGTGCCTCACTAATGCGTAGTAGTAATTCATTTTCTTGGCTATCAAAAGAAAGTGGATTATTGATTAATAATATTTTATTAGTAGCGGCGATGTTAAGTGTTTTCTTGGGTACTTTGTATCCATTACTACTCGACTCTCTAGGACTGGGCAAAATTTCAGTCGGTGCGCCGTATTTTGATGCTGTATTTGTGCCGATTATGATTCCGGCTATTTTGGTCATGGTGATTGCACCATTCTTACGCTGGAAGAAGGATGCGCTTGCTCGTAGTGCAAAACTTTTAAGCCCGGTTTGGTTGGGCGTGGGCGTATTGTTTATTGCCAGCTTGTTTGTTGTTGAAAATACTTATGTTGCGTTAGCAGTATTTTTATTCATTTGGATTATGCTGCATTCATTGGCGTTGTTATTCAACCGAGTGCGACAAAATGGCCAGCTAGGTTTGGCATTTATTGGCATGATTTTGGCGCATGTGGGTATTGCAATTTTCCTACTTGGCGCAACAGTAACAACCCAGCTTGGTATAGAAAAAGACATAAAAATGGATGTTAATCAGCCAATAACCGTTAAAGGCTATCAGTTTGTTTTTAAAGGGGTGGATAGCTTCTCCCATGAGAATTACCAAGGACATAAGGGTAGGGTTGAGGCTTATTATGATGGAGATCTGATTGCCAGCTTGAATCCAGAAAAACGTCAATATGTCACAGGCATGCCAATGACAGAGGCAGCTATTGATCCAAGTTTAGCGAGAGATCTTTATGTTGCCTTAGGTGAGTCTTTAGGAGGTGGTGCCTGGAGTTTAAGGATTTATTACAAGCCACTGATTAGATGGATTTGGTTAGGAGGCTTGTTTATTTCATTGGGCGCTTTACTGGCCGCATTTGACAGAAGATATCGTTTATCTGTACGTCGCTCGAAGGTGGGCTCATGAGTATGATGATTTGGATGGGTGTAATGCTGGTAGTTTCATTGGCATGGATTTTTTGGTTTTTAAAAAAACCATTGGCAGATAGCGGAGTAGATCTTCAGCAATCAAACATTGAGCTTGGAAAGCAAAGAAAATTAGAACTGCAAACAGATCTTGAGCAAGAGTTAATTGATCAAGAGCAGTTTGATCAAGCACTAGAGGAAATATCAAGCACATTGGCGTTGGAGCTTAATCAAGCTAGCGCTAAAAAATTAAGTAAGTCTAATGCTAATATTTGGATTGGAATAGTTGCAATACTGCTGCCTATTTTTACGATTGGTGTTTATCAAAATTTGAGCAATTACACGCCCACTAGTAAGGTGGCTACGATTAACTCAACACCACTCAGCCTGGAAGAGAGTGCAGCTAAGCTTAAGCAGCATTTACAAGAAAATCCAAAAGATGTTGAGTCCTGGAAGATGCTGGGCTTAAGCTATTTTGAGCTTAATAAGATTCAAGAATCTATCAAGGCTTATGAGCAGGCATACCAGATAGACCCGAAAGATCCTAGGCTATTAGTAGAGTACGCATCTACTATGATCAGTGCTAACGATGATCAATTTACAGGGCGACCTGTGGAGTTGATTAAGCAAGCTTTAGAGATTGATCCTAACGCACCAGATGCTCTGTATTTGGCAGGTATGTTTGCTGTTAGCGTGCAGGATTTTGAACTGGCTAAGGCGCTTTGGAGTAAGGCGTTAAGCGCTCTACCCGAGCAAAGCTCTGATCGACAAGCGCTAGTGAGTATATTGCAAGAGCTTAGTCGTGTTGAAAGTGGCAATATTAGTAATACAGTCACTGTGAATGTGAAGATTTCGGATGCTGTATTAAGCGCTCGATCTCCTGAAGATTTTTTAATGATTTATGCTAAAGCTGCCCAAGGCAGGCCGATGCCAATTGCTATTCAGAAATTACCAATTAAAGCCTTTACAGGACAGGTGGTATTGAGCGACATGAATTCTGTCATGTCAGAAAAACTATTATCACAACATGATCAAGCGCTTATTGTCGTGCGTATAAGTACAACAGGTAGTGCCATGAAACAGCCGGACGATTTACAGGTGGTGAGCGAGGTGGTAAATATTGCAGATAACCCGAGTGTAACTTTAAATTTAAATTAATCCCATGAGTAAAACGATAGAGCTAGCCCAATCCTTAATGAAAATTGACTCAGTCACGCCTAATGACAAAGGCTGTCAGGCACTAATGACAAATTTCTTAGAACAGTCTAAATTTAAGATTTCTGACTTGAAATTTGGCGAAGTGGATAATTTTTGGGCTGAGCACGGCCAAGGTTCGCCAGTATTTGTTTTTGCTGGGCACACCGATGTTGTGCCTGTAGGGGATGCGAGCAAGTGGGATTTAGACCCCTTTTCCGCTAAGGTGAAAGCAGGCATGTTGTATGGTCGTGGTGCAGCTGACATGAAAGGATCTTTAGCGGCAATGCTCAGTGCTAGTGAACGATTTGTTAAAGATTATCCAGACCATAAGGGCACGATTGGTTATTTGATTACCTCAGATGAAGAGGGCCCTGCTGTTGATGGCACGGTTAAGGTTTGTGAGCATTTAAATGCTATTGGTCAAAATGTAGATTATTGTTTGGTAGGTGAGCCATCTGCCACAGACACGTTGGGTGATGTTATTAAAAATGGGCGTCGGGGCTCGCTAAATGGCACGTTAACAGTTGTGGGTAAACAAGGTCATATTGCCTATCCTCATTTGGCCAACAATCCTATTCATCTAGCCGTTCCAGCACTTGATGAGCTATGCAATGAGCTATGGGATGAGGGTAATGAATATTTCCCGGCAACCAGTTTTCAGTTGTCAAATATTCACTCTGGTACTGGGGTGACAAATGTTATTCCAGGTGAAATTGAAATTGTTTTTAACTTTCGCTACTCAACTGAATCAACTCATGAAGGTTTGCAGGCAAGGGTGAGCGATATTTTAGATAAGCACAATCTTGAGTATAGATTGGACTGGAATCATTCAGGCTATCCATTTTTAACTCCTAAAGGTGAATTGGTGAGTGGCTGTGCTGACGCTATTAAAAAAGTCACTGGTGTTGACACGCAGTTGTCCACTTCAGGTGGCACATCCGATGGACGTTTTATTGCGCCAATGCTAAATGCACAAGTGGTAGAGTTAGGGCCATTAAATGCTACTATTCATCAGGTGAATGAGTGTGTTTCTGTTCAAGATCTGGATGATTTGAGTGATATTTATTATCACATTCTTAAAAATATTCTAACTTGATATGATGCGTTTTGACGTCATCACTTTGTTCCCTGATATGTTTTCAGCGATTAAAGATGAGGGTGTTATTGCCCGAGGAGTTAAGAGTTCTCTGCTTGAAATTCACACCTGGCAGCTTAGAGATTTTTCAGATAATAAGTATCGAAATGTGGACGATAAATCCTATGGCGGTGGCGCAGGCATGGTGATGCAAGTTAAGCCAATTCGCAGCTGCATTAGTCAAATAAAGCAAAAAAATCCTCATGCTAAAGTTGTTTATTTGTCACCTCAAGGTCAACAATTAACTCACCAATTGGCGCATGAAATTTCACAATTAGATTCGGTTATTTTATTGTGTGGGCGCTACGAAGGGGTTGATGAGCGTGTGATTGAGCGTGATGTTGACATGGAAGTGTCTATTGGTGATTATGTGATTAGTGGCGGCGAGCTAGCTGCCATGGTGCTAATTGACAGTGTGAGTCGTCAAATACCAGGCGTGCTCGGAAATGCGCAGTCGCTGAATGATTCTTTTGCTAATAGCCTGTTGGATTATCCGCACTATACGCGCCCAGAAATTATTGACGATCAGCAAGTTCCAGAAGTTTTACTCAGTGGCCATCAAGCCAATATTGATGCTTGGCGAGAAGATCAATCTCTTAAAAACACACAAAAAAAACGACAAGACCTGATTGAAAAATAGGGCTGATTTGCTTTTTTTTAAAAAAAATTTATAATACTAACATTCTACAACGGCGTAGAGTACCAAACAAGCATTGTTGCTAACAAGTTGCCCACGAGGGGCTTATTTCTATTTACAAGTAGTAATATTTGTAATTATCAAAGGAGAGAAGTATGAAATTTGTAACGGCAATTCTACGTCCACACAAATTAGATGATGTCAGAGAGGCACTTTCAGAAGTGGGTGTATCTGGTATTACTGTGACTGAAGTAAAAGGCTTTGGTCGTCAAAAAGGCCACACCGAGTTATATCGTGGTGCGGAATATCAAGTTGATTTTTTACCAAAAATTAAATTAGAAATCGCAATTTCTGCAGCTAAGCTGGATGAAGTTATTCAAACGATTAGCAATGTTGCCAATTCTGGCAAAGTTGGCGATGGCAAAATTTTTGTCACTAATTTAGATAAAGTTATCCGTATTCGTACTGGCGAAACGGATCAAGACGCACTTTAAGGAGTAAAAAATGAAAAAATTATTAAGTTTATTGGCTTTATTGCCAATGGTTGCGTTCGCAGAAGGTTTAGATGGCGCAAATACATCATGGATTCTAACGTCAACTGCGTTGGTTTTGTTTATGACTTTGCCTGGTTTGGCTTTATTTTATGGCGGTTTAGTTCGCAGCAAGAACATCCTATCAGTGCTTATGCAGTGTTTTGCCATTGCCGGAATTGTTTCAATTCTTTGGTTAGTTGTCGGCTACTCAATTGCCTTTGCTGATGGCAATGCATATTTTGGCAGTTTGTCTAAATTTATGCTTGCTGGCGTGATGGAAGACTCACTTAGTGGCGACATTCCTGAGAGTTTATTTGCATTATTCCAAATGACATTTGCGATTATTACCCCAGCGCTTATTATTGGTGGTTTTGCTGAGCGCATGAAGTTTTCAGCAGTGCTAATGTTTAGTGCGATTTGGCTGATTGTGGTTTATGCACCAATTACCCATTGGGTATGGGGCGGCGGCTGGTTAGGCGAAATGGGGCTACTTGACTTTGCTGGTGGTACGGTTGTGCATGTTACTGCCGGTGTTGCAGCCTTAGTGGCAGCAATTGTTATCGGTCCACGTAATGGCTTTCCAACAAAGCCAATGCCACCACACAACATGACCATGACTATTACCGGTGCAGCAATGCTTTGGGTTGGTTGGTTTGGCTTTAATGGCGGTTCAGCATTGGCAGCAAATGGCGATGCGGCAATGGCTATGCTGGTCACGCACATTTCAGCGGCAGCTGGCGCTGTTACTTGGATGTTTTATGAGTGGATTAAATTTGGCAGACCAACAGCACTAGGCGCTGTAACAGGTATGGTTGCAGGTTTAGGAACTATCACCCCAGCTTCTGGCTTTGTTGGCCCTGCCGGTGGCTTGGTAATCGGTATTGTTGCGGGTATTGTTTGTTTTAATGCAGTAATCCTTATTAAGCAAAAATGGAAAATTGATGATTCTTTAGATGTTTTCCCTGTGCATGGTGTGGGTGGTATTATCGGCACATTAATGGCAGCAGTTTTTGCTTCTGACCAGCTTGGTATTTTCTCGGGTCAAGGTCTAGCAGAAGGCATGACAATTATGTCTCAGCTTGAAGTTCAGACGATTGGTGTTATTGCAACAGGTGTTTACACGGCAATTGCAACCTACATTATTCTTAAGGTCATCGACATGATGATGGGCATAAGGGTAAGCGCTGAAGAAGAGCAGCAAGGCTTAGATATCATTTCTCATGAAGAAAGAGGTTATGATTTGTAAGTTAAATCAAGTCTAACAAAAACCCGCTAAAGATTTTGTCCTTAGCGGGTTTTTTTATGGATAAAAATCAGCCATTTTCATTATTTAGGAAAATTTTGTAAAACGTGTCAGCTAGGATTTTCTTAAGATTGTAATAGGCCTTGCCTATTACAAAAGTGGATTTTATGGTCAAAAATTATTCGTTTTTGGCTAAATTAGTCAGGTTTTGTCTGTCACAAGGCAGAATAAAGTACAGCTTTAGAGTTTTTAAGTAGATTGATAAATCATTTGCATTATTTGCGAAATTTTATTTAATTCAATAGTGTGCATTAGAATGAATGCTAGGGTTTTTATACGCCTATTAAAATCAATTCGTATATAATCTTAATAATATTTTA
>NZ_CAXCCZ010000025.1:0-18579 GCF_963981275.1 uncultured Candidatus Thioglobus sp.
TCCCAAGTACCTTTGGGCGCCCAAATCTGTGCACCCTGCTCTTTAAATACTTGCAAACCGTAAATATGGTCGGCATGATAATGACTAACAATCACCAATTTAATAGGTTTATCCGTTATCTTTCGAATTTCATTAAGCATGGCTTTGGCCAATGATGGCGTACCCAAGGCGTCCAATACAACTACACCCTCAGTCGTTACAACAAAACCCGCATTTGAAATAAAACCCTCATATTCAGTGGCCGAACCTGACAAACCTGGAACATAGTAAGCATCGCCATTAAGGTTTTCAGCCGCCACTTCGACACCCACCTTTTCGTAATCATTGGCTTGAACAGCAAATGACAATAAACTAAACAATAAAATAATTTTTTTCATAACTCCTCGATAACCGCTTTAATGGCTTTAGTGACCAGTAACAACTCTTGTTTACTGATAATAAAAGGTGGCATGGTGTAAAGCAACTTGCCATAAGGTCTGAGCCAAACTCCTTTCTCGATTAACAAGTTTTGGACTTTCTCCATGTTTATTTCTTCGGCTAACTCAACCACGCCAATTGCTCCTAAAATACGCACGTCAGCCACTTTACTATGGGCGCGTAATGAGGATAGTTCACTATTCAAAATTGCTTCAATATTGGCAATATTATCCTGCCAAGGAGAGTTTAATAACAACTCAATACTGGCATTAGCAACGGCACAGGCCAAAGGGCTAGCCATAAAAGTCGGACCATGCATCAGCGTGCCAACACCTTGGGCGATTTCATCGGTTGTTAGCGTGGCAGCAAGTGTCATATAGCCACCTGTAAGTGCCTTGCCAAGACACAAAATATCTGGATCTACATCTACGTATTCAAGTGCAAAAAGCTCGCCTGTTCTACCAAAACCTGTGGCTATTTCATCCAAGATAAACAACACGTTGTGCTGCTTACATAATGCCTTTGCACGAGTTAAATATTGAGGATTATAAATACGCATGCCGCCAGCACCCTGTACGACAGGCTCTAAAATCATAGCGGCAATTGAGTCAGCATTTTGTTGTAGCGTTAACGTCAAATCTTGCAAGGCTTCATCCATCGCCACCATTGACGGACTCTGAACAAAATAATGCTTAGGCAAAACTCCTGAAAACAAATGATGCATGCCGTTATTTGGATCGCACACACTCATCGCACCAAAGGTATCGCCGTGATAACCGCCACGAATGGTGACAAATTTATGCTTTTTTGACTGCCCTTGATTGTGCCAATACTGCAATGCCATTTTAAGCGCCGCCTCCACCGCAACCGACCCAGAGTCTGTAAAAAAAACCTTGCTTAGATGCTCAGGTGTAATGTCAACCAAGGTCTTGGCAAGTGTAATAGCGGGCTCATGCGTTAAGCCACCAAACATTACATGCGAAATTTTGCCTAATTGAGCTTGAGCTGCTTGATTAAGTGTTGGATGGTTGTAACCGTGGATGGCACTCCACCAAGAGCTCATGCCATCAATGACACGCTTATCGCCTGCCAGATTTAGATAAACACCATCAGCTGACTCAACTACATGAGTCTTAACTTCATTGGGAATTTTGGCGTACGGATGCCAAATATGGTTTTGATCAAATGTGTCCATAACAATATATTTTACGTCACTTTAAATGGCAACCATCTCTTTTACTTTTTTTGTAACGAGTTTTGCCCGTTACAAACTGACTTTCTATTAAATCGTCATATAGCCTTACCTATGACGATTTATAAATACTCTTTTAATTCGGCCATGGAGTCAATCACCAGATCAGGATTGGTGTCACGGATGTCATCACCATGATTGTAACCATACGACATGCAAATAATTTCAAATCCTGCCGCGCGTGATGCCTTAACATCGCTAACTGAATCACCCAGCATCATTGAATCTTCAGGTGCAATACCGAAAAATTCAGCACTGTGTAATAATGGCAACGGATCTGGTTTTTTCTTTGCCAAGGTATCGCCTGACACCACAATGCCAAAATAATCAAAAATTCCCAAATCTTTTAAAATTGGCAAGGTAAATTGTTCAGCCTTATTAGTAACACAACCCAAGGTGTAGCCTTGGTCTTTCATATAATCCAATCCTTCTTTAACACCATCATACAAACATGAACGTACAGAGGTGTTAACCGCATAAAGCTCTAGAAATATTGGGTAAGCTTTATCAAAATCAGCTTTATTAACTACACCTTCTAGCTCGCCAGTTAGCGATCTTTCAACCAATTTAGGAACGCCGTTGCCAACCCAATGACGCACTTGCGCTTCACCCCAAGGCTGTTTTCCCAAAGCTTTCATCGTCTCATCAACACAAAAAGCCAGGTCTGGAACACTGTCCACGAGTGTGCCGTCAACATCAATCATAATCAATTTTGGGTTGAATTTTTTTATACTCACTTTAATACCTCTTTAGTTATTTTGGTAGAATAGCCCTTAGACTAAATTTAAAAAAAACATTGTAATGCAAAATTTAACAACAATCGGTTTTATTGGTGCAGGAAACATGGCTTACGCTATCATCTCCGGATTGATTAACAATGGCTTTTGTGCTGACAATATTAAAATCAGCGATAAAAACGAATCATTATTATCCCTGCGAAAACAAGAATTTAACCTTGAAGTCTTTACGGATAATATTGAGCTTGCCGCTCATTGCGACGTTATTATATTAGCAGTCAAACCGCAAGTTTTATCCTCTGTTTGCCACCAACTGAAAGACTCACTTAAAGCTAACACACTGATTATCTCAATTGCCGCTGGCGTACGCGCCCACGATATCGACCGCTGGCTTGGTGGTAATGCCGCTATTGTGCGCACCATGCCTAATACACCAGCCCTATTAAATCAAGGTGTAACAGGTATGTTTGCCAACGAATGCGTGAGTGACACTCAAAAGGAATTGGCCATTAGTATTCTTGATAGTGTGGGCCAAAGTTTATGGGTTTCAACAGAAAAAATGCTCGATGCTGTGACTGCACTGTCTGGCAGTGGTCCAGCTTATTTTTTCTTAATGATCGAATCCATGACAAATGCTGGCATTGCACTAGGGTTAGATGAGCAAACTGCTCAAACCCTCAGCATTCAAACAGCACTGGGTGCCAGTATGATGGCTGATACTAGCAACCACTCTCCAAAAGAATTACGAGCAAATGTAACCTCTCCAAATGGCACCACACAAGCTGCTATTGAATCTTTTCAAGATCAAAATTTTGAGATGGTGGTTGCACATGCTATGCGCGCTGCATTTGATAGATCAAGCGAACTGGCATCAGAGCTGGGCGATAGTGACTGAGCGCGTCACCTTTAAACTCCAGGCCTCAAAAACCTATTTAAGCATATCGATACTCATACACCTATTTGCGCTGGTTATTATTTGGCTTTACAGTTTTAACAACTACGTTAGTCTGGTATTAAGTGTTATTCTTATTATGCATTTTTACTTTTTGAATGTTCAAATTTTGCTAAAAAAATCCAGTGCTATTTTGTCATTTTCTTTAAATGATAAAGCAATAACAACAACAGACAAACAGGGGAATAACCAGCAATATCCTTGTGTTTACTGCACCTATCAATCTCAATTTTTGGTGATAATCAGCTTGAACAAAGGCTCGCTGGTTATCTTTAAAGATTCGCTTGCTTCTCATTCTTTATCACAACTAAACAGACTATTAAATGCTTGAGCCTGAAGACACCCTAAAACTAAATGTTTTAATAGCCACTTCGGTCGCCATTCGTATTGACACTTATAAATTGGTCGTGGTTGGACTCAATGCACAATTTAAAGAACAAACGATTGAATTAAGGCCTAGTGGCGATAGTGAGGCCTACATTAAAGCGGTAAAAAAACTCTTGGTTACTCAAGTACTTGGCGCCATGGGTGGCTACCCTTCTTACTTAAAACGCTGGTCAAGAATGGGTCAGGTTGAATCTTCGAATCTAGTTTCATTACTTAAATTGGGTGAAGTTGAGGCCGTGGTAGCGGTTGCCAATTCTACCAATCTCGATGACAACTTATTAAAACTCACTTGGTGGTGCGCCACTAATACAGATAGTCAGGCTGAAATTGGTCGTTTCTTATTAACCAAGGCGTTTGTCATCAGCACTAAAACGGGGCAAGAAATTGCCCAATACCTGCTCGAATTTTTACCTTTTGTGAATGACACAGAGCAACTAATTGACACTACCAGCTTGGTCTTGCAAGGCGACCTAATTGATCAAAAAGATAGGGATAGACTGTGGAAACAAGGCCAGAGAAAAACAGCATTTTTAGTAGGGTTTGTTGAAAGAATGCAAGGAAGCCTTCCTAATGATCTCAACATTCAGGCACTTAAATATCAACACCCAGAACTACAGATTATCAACAGCGAACAGTCACAAATTTTTTTAAAGACCTTGGCTCATATCCTTAAAAAAATTAATCAGGAATACGTACTTTATCGTGCTTTGGAGGTATTGGGCCAATACCTATCTCATGATCAGATAGTTTATCAAGACTCCATTGACAAGATCAAAGCTCAAATTAAAGACTTAAATCTCACCACTACCCAGGAACAAGATAAACTGAATGCCAGACTATTGTTGGCAGGAGTTAATGAGCGTTTGGTGGTTAGCACCATTTCAGCGCATAATCTGACTGGGTCAGCTATTCGCAAAAAATTGGCCTCAGTGCTTGAGCCAATTCAAAAATCACTGGCCATTCTAACTACCCCATAACAGTTGCATATTAGCAATGGCAGCCAATGATGCGGTTTCTGTTCTCAGCACTCTAGAGCCTAATAATAATGGCTGTGCACCTTGTTGCGTGGCATAAATGATTTCATCATCACTCAGCCCTCCCTCAGGCCCTATGATAATCATCGCCCGAAGGGATTTACCAAAGTCCAACAAAGAATGCTCTGCTCGGTGATGTAGTACAAATATATCGCCATAATCCTGTGTCATTAACGAACTTAAATCTAGTGGATCTAGCAGCTCTGGCACTACCGATCTGCCCGATTGCTCGCAGGCGCCAATGATAATTTTGCGCCAATGTTGCATGCGTTTTTTTAATTTTTCAGCTTTTAATCTAACCACGCAACGCTCAGTAAAAATAGGAATAATTTGACTAACCCCTAACTCCACCGCCTTTTGCATTAAAAAATCCATCTTCTCTCCCTTAGCAACTCCTTGCGCCAAAGTAAGCTTCAAGCTTGATTCATTTAAATTAGGCACGCAACTATTAATACGCACTTCACACTGTTTTTTGACACTGATCACACTTGCCTGATAATTATTACCATCGCCATTAAATAAGGTGATATCTTGCCCTTGAGGAAATCGTAGAACTTTAAGCAGGTGGTGCGATGCGTATTCGTCAAGCATCATAGTGTCATTAATTTTCAAAGGGGCATTTTGGTACAAGCGAACGTGTTTCATGGTATCTTTGCGCTACTCAAGAGAATTGAAAAAATAATGATACATCAAAATAGAAGGAAAGAGCTGCTAAGCCAGCTTGATGACAATTGTGTCATAATCATATCGACCAATCCAGAACAGTTTAGAAACGGGGATGTTACTTTTCCCTTTCGCCCACACAGTGATTTTTTTTATTTAACCGGGTTTCATGAGCCAGAAGCGGTAGCGATTATTAGTAAGAACAGCTATTCAATGTTTTTACGCCCCAAGGACAAGACTCGTGAAATTTGGGATGGGGCGCGCCTAGGCCTTGCAGATGCGCCAAACACTCTAAAGCTCGGACATGCCTTTGACATTAATCAATTAGAGACTCAATTAGAAAAACTTATTCCCTCTGAAAGCTCTGTTTATTTTGATGAAAAACCCTGCAAACTAGACTCACAAATTGCCAACATACTCAGCAAACATAACCCAATCAGTTTTCAAGAATCCTTGCATGAAATGCGTCTAATTAAAGGTGCGTCTGAAATTGAAATCATGCAAAAAGCAGCGGATATCTCTAGCGCAGCTCACACACTAGCCATGGCTCAGGTAAGTCCTGGCATGTTTGAGTATGAATTACAAAGTGTTTTTGACGCCCACTTTGTTAAAAACAATACTCAGCATGCCTATACGCCAATTGTCGCCGGTGGAAAAAATGCCTGTGTATTGCATTACATTAAAAATAATAAGCCGCTTAAATCTGGAGATCTGGTGTTAATCGATGCAGGGTGTGAGCTTAACTACTATGCCAGCGACATCACTCGCACTTTTCCAGTTAGCGGGCAATTTAGCGAACCACAAAAACAAATTTACCAAATTGTATTGAATGCTCAACTAGCCGCAATCGATGCCATCAAACCCGGTATAGATGTACACAAGCCTCATCAAATTGCCTCTGGAATTATCCAGCAAGGACTAAAAAAGATTGGACTGTTGATGCCGGGAGAGCCATTGGCAAAGTTTTATATGCATGGCACGGGCCATTGGCTGGGCATGGATGTGCACGATGTGGGTAAATATCAAAACAACCAACAACACCGAGTGTTTGAAAAAGGTATGGTTATCACTGTTGAACCTGGCATTTATATTCGTAAGGATGATAAAATTGATCCAATTTATCATCATATTGGCATTCGAATTGAAGATGATGTCGTGGTAACAGAGACAGGAAATACCGTGCTAACTAGAAACCTTATCAAAACAATTAACGACATCGAAACGCTTATGAGTCAAGCAAACCTATGAATATACAACAAGCCATCAAAGCAGTGATTGCAAAGCAAGATTTAAATGAAAATGAGATGCATGATGTCATGACTGACATCATGACCGGAAAAACCACAGATGCGCAAATTGGTGCATTTTTAGTAGGGCTTTCCATGAAAGGCGAAACCATTGCTGAAATCACTGCCAGCGCTAAGGTTATGCGCTCACTAGCCAAAGGAGTTGAGGTTAAGAGTACTAAGCACTTGGTTGATACTTGTGGCACAGGGGGTGATGGACTCAGCCTGTTCAATATTTCCACCGCCTGCGCCTTTGTAGTTGCTGCGGCTGGTGGCTCGGTTGCTAAACACGGCAATCGATCCATCTCATCAAAATCTGGCAGTGCTGACGTCTTAGAAGCGGCTGGCGTTAATTTAGACATGAGTGCAGAGCAGATTAGCCGTAGTGTTAATAAAATTGGGGTTGGATTCATGTTTGCACCTGCACATCACTCAGCCATGAAGCACGCTATTGGCCCACGTAAAGAATTAGCAGTCAGAACCATTTTTAATGTACTCGGACCACTCACTAATCCTGCCAAAGCGCCTACTCAAGTTATGGGTGTATATAGCAAGGAATTGGTAGAGCCTATTGCCAATGTTTTAAAAAGTCTAGGCTCTAGACACGTGATGGTAGTACACTCCAATGACGGTCTAGATGAAATCTCTATTGCGGATGACACGTTTGTTGCCGAACTAAAAAATGGCAAAGTAACTACTTACACCATCAACCCAACTGATTTTGGCCTACCGCTTGGAAGCTTGGACGACATTAAAGCCAAGGATGCAGATGACTCTCTTATCCTAATCCAACAAGCACTAGATGGCAAAGATGGTGCGGCCAAAAATATCATTGCACTTAATGCAGGCGCTGCTATTTACGTCTGTGGCTTAAGCAATACGCTACAAGACGGCATTAATAAAGCACTTAGCATTCTCAACAAAGGCTCAGCACATCAAAAACTGGATGATTTTGTACGTGAATCAACTGGCTGTTAAAGGAAAAACACATGAATAAAGAAACAAACCTAATTTGGATTGACTTAGAAATGACTGGATTATTGCCGGAGCGAGACGTCATTATTGAGATTGCCACAATCGTAACCGATGCCGATCTTAATATTTTGGCAGAGGGGCCCTCTTTAGTTGTTCATCAAGGCAGTGAAATTTTGGCAGGTATGGATGAATGGAATACTGAGCATCACACAAACTCCGGCTTAGTTCAACGTGTCAAGGATAGTGTGATCTCCACCAAACAAGCAGAAAAGCAGACCATTGAATTTCTAGAAAAATATGTCAATGCTGGCGCCTCCCCAATGTGTGGAAACACCATCTGTCAAGATAGGCGTTTTTTATACAACTACATGCCTGAGTTGGAAAAATTTTTCCATTATCGTCATGTTGATGTGTCCACACTTAAGGAGTTATTAGTGCGCTGGAAGCCAGAGGCAAAAATGATCCGAGAAGGCGAGCCGGCACACTTAGCATTAGCCGATATTCGTGATTCGATTGATGAGTTAAAATACTATCGAGACGTCTTTATTGATGTCTAACGCCACCAAGGTGTGGCTTGCGCCAGCAAAAATTAATTTATTTTTGCACATTAACAGTAAGCGAGAAGATGGTTACCATAATTTGCAAACCATTTTTCAGCTACTAGATTATTACGACGAATTGCAATTTTCAATCACCAGTAATGGTGTCATTAATCGAGCTACCGGCAATGCTAATATTGCACCAGAATCTGATTTAATCATACGCGCCGCCAAACTCTTGCAAGAAAAATCACAGACCTCTTTGGGTTGTGACATTTCTATTGTTAAGCGCATACCTGCAGGAGGAGGTCTGGGAGGCGGATCATCCGATGCAGCCACTACATTAGTTGCGCTCAATCACCTCTGGAAAACAAACTTAGATCAACAAGCGCTCATGGAGTTAGGCTTGAAATTGGGTGCGGACGTACCAATTTTTATTAATGCCCAGAGTGCTTGGGCGGAAGGTGTTGGTGAAATACTTAGCCCATTAAAAACGCCTAATCATTACTTTTTAGTGGTGTTTGTTAACCAACATACCTCCACATCAGAAATTTTCTCGCATAAAGCATTGACAATGAGTCCAATGATAGGGAAAATATCGGACTTCTCTGAACTTGCAAATACTCATAATGATTGTTTGTTAGCAGCCATTGAGCAAACAGAGGAAATCAGACTTGCATTGGAACAGCTTGATCGTTGTTCTGATCTGATAGGAAAAGCAAGAATGAGTGGTACAGGCAGTTGTGTTTTCGCTGAATTTGCTACTAAAAAATATGCTCTGGCAGCATTAGAAAAAATGCCAAAAAAATGGATGAGTTTTACAGCGCAAGCAATTAACACTTCTCCGATCCTTAAATGGGCTGTCGCCAAGCGGTAAGGCAACGGGTTTTGATCCCGTCATGCGCAGGTTCAAATCCTGCCAGCCCAGCCATTTTCTAAAAGCCGTGTCTTTGCATTAAGACACGGCTTTTTTTATGTTTTTTATTTACCTAAATTTACTCAGGGTTTCCTTGAGCAAATACTATTTTTGTCATCGTAACCTAGTATAATTTAATCAACTTTCAACAACCAATAACTCTTATGTCTCTTGACACGATCAAAATTTTTAGTGGTAACGCAAATCCATTATTATCCGGCGAAATTATTTCTAGTTTAAACATTGCGCAAGGAAAAGCTCTGGTTGGCAGATTTAGCGATGGCGAGTCACAAGTCGAAATTTTAGAAAATGTTCGAGGCTGTGATGTTTTTATCATTCAGCCCACTTGCGGACCTTCTCCAGCAGAAACATTGATGGAGTTATTGGTAATGGCTGACGCCTTGAAGCGCTCATCAGCTGCAAGAATTACTGCTGTTGCGCCTTATTTTGGCTACTCAAGACAGGATCGTCGATCACGCTTAACCCGCGTTCCAATTACGGCAAAATTAGCAGCTAAAATGGTTGAATCTTCGGGTATTGACCGAATTTTAACCGTTGACTTACATGCGGATCAAATTCAAGGATTTTTCGATATTCCAATCGACAATATTTATGCACAGCCAGTGTTACTAGATGACATCATGAGTCAAAATTATAAGGATATCGTGGTAGTCTCCCCAGATGTTGGTGGTGTTGTACGTGCACGTGCTGCTGCTAAAAAACTCAATGATGCAGATTTGGCCATTATCGATAAACGTCGTCCTGCGCCTAATATGGTGAAAGTCATGAACGTTATTGGTGATGTTGAGGGTAAGACTTGTGTTTTAATTGATGACATGGTCGATACAGCTGGAACCTTATGCCAAGCAGCTGGAATCTTAAAAGAAAAGGGTGCTAAGAAGGTTGTCGCCTATGCAACACACGCGGTACTTTCTGGCGGCGCTATTAGCAACATTAAGAATTCTGAGCTCGATGAGCTAGTAACTACAAACACCATTCCATTAACTGCTGATGCGGCCAAATGTAGCAAAATTAGACAACTTTCTATCGCGCCAATCATGGCAGAAGTAATCAAACGCATCAGTGAAGAGCAATCTATTATCAATATTTTTGCTGATATCCAATAAACATTTTATTTTAAAGCGCACAAGGCTCTGATTTTTAACAGGTATCTTTGTGTATAATCCATAATTTGGTCTGTCATAATACGTTACTCTATGAAATCTACTACTAAAGCACACAAGCAAGCACTACAAAAACTGATTACAGTTGGCAAAGAGAAAGGCTATTTAACCTACTCTGAAATCAACGATATTTTGCCTGAAGATCTACTAACGCAAGAGCAGGTAGAGCCAATTGTTACCATTTTAGAAGAGTTGGACATTACAGTTTCTGACTCAGTGCCTGATGCTGATACGCTGGTTGTAGAATCAGGTGCTAAAGCCCAGTCAACCTCTGCAGAAGCTGCTGTTGCCGCACTTGCCGCACTGGACTCTGAGTTTGGTAGAACAACTGACCCAGTTAGAATGTACATGCGTGAGATGGGCGTTGTTGACTTATTAGAGCAAGAAGATGAAATTCGTATCGCTAAAGAAATTGAAGCGGGCGTATTTGAAATTATGCAAGCCATCACACTCTACCCTTCAATTACCGACTACTTCTTCAAGGCTCATAAGCGTCTAGAGGAAGGCAAATGTAAGATGACGGACGTCATTATCGGCTATCAAGGTGATGCGGCAGATTTTGAAGCCAAAAAAGCAGCCTTTGATGCTGGCGAATTTGATGATGACGAAGAATATGAAGACATGGAAGAAATGGAATACACTGGCCCTGATGAGGACAAAGTGTACACTCGATTCGAAACTGTTTTAAGTTGCTCTGAAGGCTATCAAGAGTTAAAGGATAAATACGGTTTCCGTCACAAAAAGACTGTGGCTGCACGTGAACAACTCTCTAAAGGTTTGTCCGATTTACGCCTTGCGCCTAAACTAGTCTCAACCATGATGGAAGTCATTTGTGATCGCGTTGCACTCATTAAAAAACAAGAAAAAACAATTCAAAGCGCTTGCCTTTACGCAGGCATGGAAAGAGCTCAATTTTTTGAATTATTTGCCGGTAACGAGACTAATTACGACTGGTTAAAAAATGCCAAAGTAGATGAAAAAGTTGCGTCAGCACTAGCAGCCTCTAAAGATGAAATCTTTTATGCTCAAAAAAATCTACATGAATACGAAGAAGAAATGCAGCTTACTGTTGCTGAACTTAAAGCTTTAAATAAGCTTTATCGTAAAGGCGATCGTCGCGCTAAAAAAGCCAAATCTCAAATGATTGAGGCAAACTTACGTTTGGTTATCTCTATTGCTAAAAAATATGCCAACCGCGGTTTACAATTCTTAGATCTAATCCAAGAAGGTAATGTCGGCCTAATGAAGGCAGTGGACAAGTTCGAATACCGTCGTGGTTATAAGTTTTCAACCTATGCCACTTGGTGGATTCGTCAAGCTATTACTCGTTCAATTGCTGACCAAGCGCGTACTATTCGTATTCCGGTACACATGATTGAAACCATTAACAAACTTAATCGTGTACGTCGCCAATTGTTACAAAAGTTTGGTCGTGAAGCTTCTCCAGAAGAGCTAGCCACTGAAATGGAATTACCAGAATACAAGATTATTAAAATTCTTAAAATTGCCAAAGAACCTTTATCAATGGAAACACCAGTAGGTGACGATGAAGATTCGAATATTGGTGATTTTATTGAAGATACCAACCTATCTTCACCTGTGGAAATCACCACTAAAGAAAGTCTTAGAGAAACAACAGGCGACTTGCTAGCAAACCTATCTCCTCGTGAAGCAAAAGTGCTGAAAATGCGCTTCGGTATTGATATGAATACTGATCACACGCTAGAAGAGGTAGGTAGACAATTTGATGTAACACGTGAACGTATTCGTCAAATTGAAGCAAAAGCGTTAAGAAAACTAAGACACCCTTCTCGTGCTCATAAGCTTCAAAGCTTTTTAGACTCTTAGAGAAAACCCGTTTTATCGGGCCTATAGCTCAGCTGGTTAGAGCACTCGACTCATAATCGATTGGTCCTTGGTTCAAGTCCAAGTAGGCCCACCATATTTAGTAGTATTTCTCACCCCTAATGGTAGATAATATCATGATGTTTGATACACTAACCCCACACTTAATCACCCTCACCAACAAGGTTGGCGAGATGATTATGTCGCACTACAAAACCAGCCTGGCGATTGAAACTAAATCAGACCAAACACCACTAACAGTTGTCGATAAAAAAGCACACCAACAATTAGCTGACGGCCTAAACCTGCTAACGCCAAACGTACCGATTCTTTCAGAAGAGTCTGAATTGGTTGATTTTTCCATACGCTCAACTTGGAATGAATACTGGCTTATGGATCCGCTTGATGGCACTCGAGACTTTATTGAACAAACAGGTGAGTTTTGTATTTGTATTGCCTACATTAAAAACAACCGCCCTATTTTTGGCTTTATTTACGCACCCCTTAGCAAAACCCACTATTTTACCAATGACCAGGGGCAAGCCTTTAAACACGATAACAGTACAACTACACAGCTTCAAGTGGCTGTTCAAAATAAACCATTGAAAGTGGTTACCGGCCACTATTCCGCTCATAACCCAAGATTGCACGACCATCTAAACAAACTTGGCCTATACCGTATCAATCATTTAGGCAGTGCGCTAAAATTTTGCAAAATTGCTGAGGGTGAGTATGACTACTACCCAAGATTTGGCCCTTGCTCTGAATGGGATACAGCCGCTGGCGGATACATTTTGGAGTCTGCTGGTGGACGTGTTGTAGGTGTAGATAACAAACCCTTACGCTATAACACCAAAGACAGTTTGCGAAGTCCTGTATTTTTCGCCTCAGGAAAAACGCAATGACAAATCAATTGCTTGAATATTTTTGGTAATACTGCCTGTTGAGATAAAATCCACACCTGTTTCTGCTGTAGCAACAAGTGTATCCATATCAATATTTCCAGAAGCCTCAATTGGTAATTTTCCATCGGACATTTGTACCGCCTGGATTAACGCCTGATGAGAAAAATTATCACACAGTACTCGCGTCACCCCATTTAAAGCTAGCACTTCTGTGAGCTGATCTAAGGTTTCCACCTCAACAATTAAATCAAGCTCTGGGTAACTCTCCACCGCCTTTTTAACCGCTTTAGCAATGCCACCAAAAGCCGCAATATGGTTCTCCTTAAGCATAATACAATCGTACAAGCCCAAGCGATGATTTACACCACCTGCGCATTTAACTGCGTACTTCTGCGCCAAACGCAACCCTGGCAAGGTTTTTCTTGTATCTAGTAATTGTGCCTTAGTATGGATGATCTTATCGGATAATAATTTTGTTTGGGTTGCTACCGCGCTTAAAGTCTGCAAAAAATTCAGCGCTACGCGCTCTGCACTAATGATCGCTCTTGAAGATCCTGATAAAACGGCCAAAATTTGGTTTGAATTCACCAACTCTCCATCTTTAACTTGCCACGTAATTTTAAGATCACTGTCTAAAGTTTTGAAAGCTAGTTGAGCAAGTTCAATACCGCAAATAACAGCACTCTCTCGGCAAACAATAGTGGCAGAAACCTGCTCATCGGGCAATAAGCTTGCAGAGACATCACCAGCACCTAAATCTTCTGCCAATGCCAAATCCACAATTTTTAAAAAATCGTTATTCATGGATAAAATCTAGAATTAGCTTGGCAGATTCTTCACTGGCGTTCAGGCGTAAGCGCTTGTGGATTTTGCCAAATTCTTCAATTAATCTCGATTGATCGCTCGTTAAAATCTGCATAGCGTGTTTGGCAATGTTGTCACCATTTGCCTCTGTTTGAATTAATTCCGGCACCAGAGGTTGATTAGCAATAACATTGGGTAGACTAATAAACTCACTTTTAACCAACCTGGACGCAATAAAATAACTCAGCGCAGACAGTTTGTAAATCACCACCATAGGAACACCAATCAAGGACAGTTCTAGTGCCGCTGTACCCGATGCAACCAGCACCAAATCTGAGCTTTGCATGCGCTGATGAGACTCATTAACTGATAGGCTAATATCCTGATCTGCAATTAGATCTTGAGCCCATTCAAGCAGCTCATCATTGGCCAATGCCAAGTGAAAAGTTAGCGCTGATTCTTGTTGTGACATTGCTTTTACCGCCACTAACATTTCAGGCAATAAGCGCTTAACCTCTCCCGACCTTGATCCTGGCATAAGCAAAATACTTTTGCCTACTTGATGGTTTTTTCTAGGCGTGAGCTTTTCCGCCAAAGGGTGTCCAACGAAGACTGCTCTTTGATTATGCTGTTTGTAAAAATCAACCTCAAAAGGAAACAGGCACAGGATCAAGTCACTGGCATGTTTAATTTTTTTGACCCTTGACTGACGCCACGCCCAAACTGATGGCGAGATAAAGTGAACTGTTTTAATACCCTGGTCTTTGAGTTTTTTTTCAATAACAAAATTAAAATCAGGCGCATCTACACCAATAAACACATCGGGCTTATTGGTAGAAAAATATTCAACAATTGTCTTTCTTAATTTTAATAGTGAGGGTAGTTTTTTCAAAACCTCACTAAAACCCATAACGTTTACCAGACTCATGTCCCAACGCTGTTCACAGCCTTGAGATTGCATCTTTACACCACACAAGCCTTCAATTTTAAGACTTGGGTCTTGAGCCTTTAATGCCTGTACTAACGCAGATCCAATTAGGTCGCCTGAGGTTTCAGCAGCACTAATTGCAATCTTAGTCATCAGTTAATTATTTTCTTGGAAGAATAAGCTGAGGATCTTCATCAAAGGCACGATAAATCACCATAATATTGCCAATCACCTGCACCAAATGAGCCTGGGTTGTTTTAATAATTTCGTCAATTATGCGTTGTTTATCTTCGCGATCATCGCCACGAACTTTAATTTTTAATAGTTCGTGCGTCTCTAAACTAGATGCCAGTTCAGCTAGAACACCCTCAGTAAGGCCGTGCTGACCTAGCATGACGACAGGTTTAAGGCTGTGACCTTTAGAGCGTAAGAATTTTTTTTGATTGTTGGTAAGCTTAGTCATTGATTAGAATCTCTGTGTTAAATAAATCTTGAATGGTTTCACGCTTGCGGATAAGATGGTGTGCTGTATCTGACACCATCACTTCAGCAACGCGCGGTCGGGAGTTGTAATTTGAACTCATGGTAAAGCCGTATGCTCCGGCTGACATAACAGCTAAATAATCTCCAGCTGATAAAGATAATTGCCTATCTTTGGCCAAAAAATCTCCTGTTTCACAAATAGGGCCAACCAAATCCCAGCTGGCTTCAACTCCCTGGGCATTTTCGCGCACTGGCAACACGTTGTGATAGGCATTATAAAAAGCAGGGCGCAATAAATCGTTCATGGCACCGTCAATAATGGCAAAGGATTTGTCAGAATTTTGCTTTAAAAACTCAACTTTCGTAATAAATGCGCCTGCATTACCCACAATTGCCCTGCCTGGCTCTAGGATAATCTCTAAATTTCCCACTTTGTCCAAAATAGAGCTAATATAAGCGGAAATATCAATGGTGACTTCATCTTCATAACGAATACCAACGCCGCCGCCCAAATCCAGGTGAGCAATCTCAATGCCTCGGTCTGCTAACTTAGCAATAAGGGCCAAAACCTTATCCAAGGCATCTATAAATGGCGATACATCAGTCAGCTGTGAGCCAATATGGCAATCCAAACCCTGAACATTGATATGCTCTGATTGGTGTGCCGTTTCATACAGGGCGATAGCATCATCAATATCAACGCCAAATTTATTCTCTTTCAATCCTGTTGAAATATACGGATGAGTTTTTGCATCGACGTTTGGATTAACCCGAATGGAAATTGGTGCCTGCATATTCATACTGGCAGAAACTTGCTCGATGCGCTCTAATTCTGCAGCAGACTCCACATTAAAGCAACGAATACCCACTTCCAAGCCTCGTTTAATTTCATCTTGTGTTTTTGCAACACCAGAAAAAACACAGTTTGAAGCCTGTCCACCTGCCGCTAACACTCGCTCTAACTCGCCTACTGAAACAATATCAAACCCAGCGCCAATTTTTGCTAGTACATTGAGCACAGCGATATTCGAATTAGCCTTAACAGCGTAGCAAACTAAATGTGGATGCTGACCAAAGGCCGAATCAAACTCACGCCAATTGTTCTCGATGTCGGTACGAGAATACACGTATAACGGTGATCCGTAGCTCTGCATCAAGTCTGCAATATCAACAGACTCAGCATGTAAAGATTGATTTTTGTAGGAAAAACTCAAAGTTGACTACTTTGAATTATGTGGCATGATGTCTAATTCTGGTGCAACTGCAACACTGGTTGTTGCCGCATCAATTGCTTGAGTAGTTGTCTGGTTGTTGTTTTTAACCACCTCCAACTCACCCATTTTTCCACACGCTGAAAGACCTATAACGATAAACATAAGGGCTGTTAATTTGATTATTTTTTCCATCTGATTTCTCGCAAGGTTATTTGTAAAATTAGTCGCTATTTTACAGTAATTCTTGCAAACTTTGAATGAACGCATGACGCTCGATGTTAAAGGCGCCCAAGCTTCTTAAATGCGGACTTTCAACCTGACAATCCACCAGCGAATACTCCATATATTTTAGCAAATGCACAAAAGCCACTTTCGAGCTATCTTTAGCCAATGAGAACATCGATTCACCAAAAAAAACACCGCCCAGCGCAACACCGTAAAGACCGCCCACTAATTTGGATTGCTGATACACAGCGACACAGCGAACAAACCCCTGGTGGTGTAACTGGGTGTAAGCATTCACCATGTCCTCATCAATCCAAGTGCCAGTCTGGTCTTTACGATCAACTGTTCTGCAATGATGGATGATTTTGTCAAAATCCACGTCAACTTTAATTTGAAATTTATTTGAACGAAGTGTCTTTGCCAAACTTTTAGATACGTGCAGTGTATCGGGTGTAATCACCATTCTTGGATTTGGACTGTACCATAAGACAGGATCTTGCTCGCTATACCAAGGAAAAATACCTTGGTGATAAGCATCAAGTAGTCGCTCAGTTGACAGGCTACCCCCGATGGCGATTAAACCATTAGGCTCTTCAAGTGCGCGCTCAATATCTGGAAAAGGCGTTGTTTCGGTTGCTAGTACAAAATCCTGAGGAATCTCAACCACTTAAATTTTGCTGTCTGATCGCCTCTTTTGCCATATAGAGTGCGGCAATACTTCTGGCCTCGGTCAAATCATCGTTATAAACCAAGCTTTCCAACTCAGATAATTGATGCTCGACTACTTCTAACGGCTCAGGCTCGTCACCTTGTGCACTGGCTGAATACAAATCTTGCGCCAGAACAATGTGCGTTTCACTTGATTGATAGCCAGGTGCAATACTCATGGCCTTCATGTATGTTAGTTTTTTAGCGCCGTAGCCAATTTCTTCAATCAGCTCCCGGTTGGCTGCTTCAAGTGGCGTTTCACCGTCGTCAATTTTGCCCTTGGTCAATGCCAGCTCATATCGGTCCGTGCCACCCGAATATTCATAAATCATTAACACCGTTTCATCATCCAACATAGGGATAACCAAAACCGCACCGTTTCCCGGAGGCTTAAGGCGCTCATATTGACGTTTTTCTCCATTAGAAAATTCAACATCCATTGACTGAATATTGAAAAATCGGGTTGTCGCTATGTCAGTGACATTTCTTAGTGTTGGTTTTTTTCGCATGAATGGAATTATAACATTAGCTATAATGGTCAATTCAACATAGAGGAGAGATAGACATGAAGAAATTAACACTGTTATTTACCTTGGCATTTTCGTCAATATCGCACGCTTGGACTATTGAAGGTTTGGGCAACTATCAATTTGACCAGCTTGGCACCAACTCGTACATTATGCACGGGCCATTAGGCGAACCAACTGTTGCAAACCAAGGGTTTATGAATAATCCAGGCATGATTATTGGCGCTGACGGCGTGATTGTGGTCGACCCTGGTGGCACTTATCAAATTGGCCTTGAGGTTATCAAAGAAATCAAAAAAATCACCAATAAACCAATTGTTGCCGCCTTTAATACTCACGTTCATGGTGACCATTGGCTAGGTAACCAAGCCATTATGGAAGCCTATCCTAATGCTAAAATTTATGCACATCCGGCAATGATTGCGCAAGCTAAAGATGGTGAAGGTGATCGTTGGGTTGATGTAATGAAGAGCTCTACAGATGGCTTATCAGACGGCACAATTGCCGTTTACCCAACAGATGCAACTACCGATCAACAAACTATTCAGGCAGGTGGCGAGACTTTTAAAATTCATAATGACGTTACTGGCGTTGCCCA
>NZ_CAXCCZ010000026.1:0-18235 GCF_963981275.1 uncultured Candidatus Thioglobus sp.
GGCTTTGTCTTTACCGATTGGCAATAACATTGACTATAATAAAACCATTAACTTTGAATAAATAGGATTTCAAATGACAAATCAAATCAACAAAACCAAAGCAATCTTTGCAGTGTTTATCATGATTATTTTAATGATCGCTACACGCGGTCATGCTAATTGGTTGTCATCATTGGTTCATTTGCCTGATTTCACCATTCCTGCATTATTCATCGCTGGCATCTACCTACGCAAATTTTGGGTAGCTTTTGTAATTATTATCAGCGCTGTGGCGATTGATAACTACGCTATTGTGCATGAAGGTATTAGCGCCAATTGTATTACCCCTGCTTACAGCGTATTACCCTTTACTTACTACGGAATTTTTTGGGTCGGTAAATATATCAGTAGCTTGAAAATTGATACTAGCATTGTAAAAAATGCATTGGTTGTTATTGCAGCAGTAAGTGCTCAATGGTTGATTGCAACAGCAAGCTATTACTTCTTCACGGCCACTTACGCCAAAACAGGCTGGGCCAATTTCCCAGCTTACGCACAACAATGGTCGCTGGTTGAAATTCCACCAGTACTTTATTGGATGGTGGCAATTTCTATTATCTTTACGCTCAATCATCGCTATTCATTTGCTTCATTTTTCTCTACTCAGAAAAACTAAAACAACTTCATGTCTTCCGATCAATATAAACAGCGCATGCAGCGCAAGAAAGATCATATTGATTCTCGTATAGAAGAAGCAAATATTGACAAAGGCATTATCGTACTACTCACTGGCAACGGCAAAGGCAAATCCTCTTCGGCTTTAGGAATGATTTGTCGAGCATTGGGTTATGATATGAAAGTTGGTATTGCTAAGTTTTTAAAAGGTGAGCAAGATACTGGCGAAGATACATTCTTAGCTAAACAGCCCAATGTTCAAACTGTTTTTATGAAAACCGGCTTTACTTGGGATACCCAGGATAAAGAATATGACACCGTCATGGCGCTTGAAACTTGGAGCGAGGCTGCACAATACTTAACAGATGAGTCGATTGATTTGGTAGTCTTGGATGAACTAACCTATATGATTAGTTATAAGTACTTAGATGAGCAGATAATCCTTGACGCACTAAATAATCGACCAAAAAATCAACACGTGGTGATTACCGGGCGAGCCGCTTCAGAAGGTTTAATTGATGTTGCCGATACCGTAAGTGAAGTCAAAGATATCAAACATGCTTTTAGAGCGAACATTAAAGCCCAAAAAGGAATTGATCTTTAGTGCGAAAAAAAACCTAAGAATATAAACTCTTAGGCTTTTATTGTTTCAGATAACGGTTAACTGAAATTTATTTTATGCCGTACATCTTGCCATTAACAATCATTCTCCAAACCTTTCCATAAGCAGCATTCTTACTAAGCAATATTGCAGTTGGAGCATAGGCATACTGATACCCTTGAGTAGTACAAGTAATATAAGTATCATCACGGAAATTAATCTCTCTGCCAACTTCACAACCTTGAAAAGCAGACTCTACTCTACCGTCTTCGTGTTCAAAACTATCAATTGTTTTAGTGCTCTCGATAGTCCAGCCAACACTCTGCTCCCATGCTGACTCAAAATTTGCAGAAGAAGATACTGAAACCACTACTAATAAAATTCCTAAAATAAATTTATTCATTGCTTACCCTTGTTTAATTTCAAAATTGAATTTAAAAAATTATAACACTCTTATGTGTAGTCAGTGGAATAAAGCGCCAATCAAATATTAAGTATTTTCACTCATATATTGTAAAGCTTGATACAAATACTCCACTGGAACGATCTTTAGCCCTTTAGGCGCTTTTTTTGGTACATTGCCCTTTGGTATGATTGCCACCTTAAAGCCGTGTTTTTGCGCCTCTTGCAAGCGCTCAATCGCATTGTAAACTGGGCGCACTTCACCCGTTAAGCCCACTTCACCAAATGCAATCCAGTCATTTGGAATAACTCGATCTCTAAGGCTAGACATAATTGCCAACATCACCACCAGATCAGAAGCGGTTTCATTAACCTTAATACCACCAACCACATTAACAAAAACATCTTGATCATGTGTGGCCACACCACCATGTTTATGTAACACTGCTAATTGCAAGGCTAGGCGGTTTTGCTCCAAACCAACACTCACACGCTTAGGGTTTCCGCCCGCCTGATCAACCAGAGCTTGTACTTCAATCATCAGCGGACGTGTTGCCTCACGAGTCACCATCACCATTGAACCTGGAGATGGTTTAGCTTGATTAGACAAGAAAATAGCTGACGGGTTTTCAACTTGTTGCAAACCATTTTCACCCATAGCAAATACACTAATCTCGTTCACAGCGCCAAAACGATTTTTCACCGCACGAATAATACGATAGCGTCCGCCTGCGTCACCTTCAAAATAAAGCACAGCGTCTACCATGTGTTCTAAGATTCTAGGGCCGGCTAATGCGCCACCCTTGGTAACATGGCCGATCATAAGAAGAATGGTATTAGTTTGTTTAGCAAACTGAGTCAGCTGAGCTGCACAATCCCGCACTTGCGTGACTGAACCTGGTGCAGAAGTAGAACCATCCGTCACCATGGTTTGGATTGAATCAATCACAATAACTTTGGGCTTTACTTCTTTAGCCAGCTTAATGATTTTTTCAAGATGGGTTTCGCTTAAGAGCAAAATATCTTCATGAATACCAAGGCGTATTGCACGATCACTGATTTGTTGTGCCGACTCTTCGCCACTCACATACAAAGTAGTGTCACTCTTATTAATCGCTGCCATGGCTTGCAAAATCAATGTTGATTTGCCAATGCCAGGATCACCACCGATTAATACTACAGAGCCATCTACCAGTCCGCCGCCTAGAGTTCGATCAAGCTCGCTTAAGCCTGTACTTAATCGTGCTCTATGTTCAGACTTGACTTCGGATAAATTTTGAACTTTGGAAGGTGGAAGGTCTTTAAGGCTTTCCGGTTTTGAGGAGGTTGCTTGAGATAAAACAACTTCTTCTAAAGTATTCCAAGCCTTACAATCCAGACACTGGCCCGCCCATTGTGGTTGCGATGAGCCACACTCACGACAAGCAAATTCAACCTTAGTTTTTGCCACTACTTTTTCATGAGCTTTTCAATCTCATTCTTAAAGGCTTCGATATCTTGAAATTGACGATAAACCGATGCAAAGCGAATATAGGCCACTTCATCTAGTGCTTTTAACTCTTCCATCACCCATTCACCAATTTTGGCTGAAGGCACTTCACGCTCTGCTTGTGTCATAAGTTTGCGAGAAATACGCGCAATGGAAGTTTCAATTTGTGAGGTTTTTACCGGGCGTTTTTCTAGAGCTTTCAATAAGCCAGAACGAAGTTTTTCCTCGCTGAACAGCTCTCGAGATTCATCGCTTTTAATCAGCCGTGGCAAATTAAGGTCAACCGTTTCACGGGTTGAGTAGCGTTCACCACAAGAGGTACATTCACGACGTCTACGCACTTGCGAGCCATCGTCAATCAGGCGCGTATCTAATACTTTGGTGTCGTCAGACTGACAAAATGGACAGCGCATTCTCCCCCTTAAATAATACTACTTGTAAACTGGATGCTTGGCGCAAACCTCAGCAACCTTTACTTTAACCTCATCAATCACTGATTGATTATCAAGCTCATCACAAATATCGCACATCCAAGAAGCAAGGTCACGACACTCAGCTTCACCAAACCCACGCGTGGTCACAGCAGGCGTACCCACACGAATACCACTGGTTACAAATGGCGATTGCGGATCGTTAGGTACTGCATTCATGTTAACGGTGATGTGCGCACTGCCCAAGGCAGCGTCAACTGCTTTACCAGTTAAGCCTTGATCAATAAAACTCACTAAGAATAAATGATCATCTGTACCACCAGATACAACGTCAAAACCACGCTCAATAAAGGTATTAGCCATCGCTTGCGCATTAACTTTAACTTGCTTTTGATAAGCAATGTACTCATCACTCATTGCCTCTTTAAAGCACACCGCTTTGGCTGCAATAATATGCATCAATGGGCCACCTTGAATACCTGGGAAAATCGCCGAATTAAGTTTCTTTTCAATAGCCTCATTAGCTTTGGCCAAGATTAAGCCACCACGAGGGCCGCGCAAGGTTTTATGTGTTGTAGTGGTAGTAACGTCAGCAATGCCTACTGGGGATGGGTACTCACCCGTTGCAATTAAGCCGGCAACGTGCGCCATATCTACCATTAAGTAGGCATCAATTGAGTCTGCAATATCTCTAAATCGTTGCCAATCAACCACGCGCGAGTAAGCTGAAAAACCAGCAATAATCATTTTTGGCTGATGCTCTTTGGCCAACGCTTCTACTTGAGTGTAATCAATCTCGCCAGTGCTTTCATCTAAGCCATACTGAATGGCATTGAAGTTTTTGCCAGAAAAAGAAGGTGCAGCGCCATGAGTAAGATGGCCACCGTGTGCAAGGCTCATACCTAAAATAGTATCACCCGGCACCAATAACGCCTGAAATACTGCGGCGTTAGCTTGGCTTCCAGAATGTGGCTGCACGTTTGCATAATCTGCACCAAACAACTCTTTAGCACGATCAATGGCTAATTGCTCAACCACATCAACATGCTCACAACCACCATAATAACGTTTTCCAGGATAGCCTTCAGCGTACTTATTAGTTAATTGAGAGCCTTGAGCTTCCATCACCGCAGGTGAAGTGTAGTTTTCACTGGCAATCAGCTCAATATGTGCTTCTTGACGTGCCACTTCTGCAACAATCGCATCAGAAATTTCACGATCTGCTTTAGCTAAAGTTTGGGATCTATTAAACATAATTCTCTCCTTTTTTTAATATTTTTACTTAGATTTAAGATGATAATTTTAACTCACAAACAGTAATCTATTGACAAAAGTCAGCGCCTAATTTTAAAAATTTAGGAAATTATTAAAATCAATCAAATACTGCGCCTAAAAGGCTTAAATTTGCTCAAAAAATTAATTAAAAAGGCTGTTTTTTAGCTTTTAAACCTTGTAGCGCCATAAAAACAAACACCTTGGGATGGAGTGATCAAAAATATAGCAAATTTTAATAATTACCTAAAAACGGCTAAACATTAAAAAAGCCGCAAACTAATTGCTCAGTTTGCGGCTTTTATAACAATAATTTATTTAAAAATTATGGCTTCTTAGGCGTTTGGTATGGAACTTCTGTTTGCACTGAATCCCATTCAGTTGTGTAACCAACGTGAAAACCTGCAGGTACTTTACCATCTACAGTTTTTTGAGTTGTTGTAACTCTGAAACCTTCTTTACCCACTACACCTGTAGGAACTGCAGGTCTTTGCATTTGTCCGCTCATAATTTACTCCTAGAAAATCTTAAAGTATCCGCTGTAAAGGTCTACAACTAAAAAACACTTTAAACAATAAAATTTATAATTTGAGCAATTATACAGCGATGTCTATCAATAATCCATTTTTTATCAAAAAATTATCCTAATTTATCTAGATTTATTTTCTCCTGTGTGTACTTATTTGATTAAGTCTGGCAAATTGGACAGTGCTTATCTTTACTAATTTTTACTGTTCTAAAATCAAGATTTAAAGCGTCCATAATCATCAGTTGACCAATCAGTTGATCGCCAAGATTCAACACCACCTTGAGCGCTTGAAGTGCTTGCAACGTTCCCATTACACCTGCAACAGGTGCAAGAATGCCATTTTCTGTACAATTTTCATTATTCTCGCCTTCTTTACTATACAAGCATTGATAGCAAGGCTGATCTGGCTCGTAACCTTTAAAGACCGATAGCTGCCCCTCAAAACGAATAACGGCAGCTGAAACCAGTGCTACTTTTTCCTGCACACACGCAGCATTAATCTTAAATCGCGTCTCAAAATTATCCGTACCATCTAATACTACGTTTGCCATAGATACCCAAGCATTAAGATTGTCTTCATCAAGATTTTTAATCGTGGTTATTTTAATATCTGGATTAATGGCCAACATTTTATCCTTAGCAGAGTCCACTTTATACTTGCCAATATCAGGTGTGTGATGGATCACTTGACGCTGAAGATTAGAGATTTCAACCTTATCAAAATCAGCAATTACCAGATGTCCGACACCTGCTGCTGCCAAATATAGCGCGCTGGGCGATCCTAAGCCACCCATGCCGATTAACAACATGGTGGAATCCAATATTTTCTGCTGTCCCTCAACGTCAATTTGGTGCAACATGATTTGGCGAGAATATCTTAATAAATCTTGATCATTCATTAGCACCTCCTTGGGTGAAATATTTATCTAGTTTGGGTGCAATTAACAGTTGGCAATATGATTGCTCAGAATTGTTATTAAAATAGTTTTGATGATACTTTTCTGCTGGATAAAAAACATCCAAAGCACTTACCTCGGTCACAATATCAGCACCCAATATTTGAATATGCTGCCTTACCAAATCTTTCTGCTTAGCATTTACATAAAACACAGCGGAGCGGTATTGCGTACCTTTGTCATTCCCTTGTTGATTTAGCGTTGTGGCATCGTGCGTGGCAAAAAATACTTTTAATAACTGCTTAAAACTCACCTTGGTTTCATCAAAACTCATCTTCACCACTTCAGCATGCCCTGTTGATCCGGTGCAAATATCTGAGTAGCTAGGGTTTTGAGTAAGCCCATTGCAATAGCCAGACTCCACACCAAGCACGCCATCAATGCGTTGAAAGACTGCTTCAACGCACCAAAAACATCCACCGGCGAAATAAGCTGTTTGCATGTATGATTAAACGATTCATTTTAAAAATAATAGTATAGCCGATGAGCGCCCAAGAAGTTACCGCACAACTCAAATCTTTCGCTACTGCTGAGCGCAAAAAACAAAATGAGTATTATTTTAAAACTGGCGTAGGCCAATATAGTGAGTTTGATCTTTTTATCGGTGTTCGCGTACCTAAAATTCGACAAATTGCCAAGCACTATTTTCGATCTATTACTTACTCAGAAATTGACATACTACTATCCAGCCCCATTCACGAGGTGCGTTACTGTGGTTTAATCATCTTGGTTTACAAATATCAAGCAGGCGATAAAACACCGGTTTTTGATTATTATCTTAGTCGTATTAGCGCCGCTAATAACTGGGATTTGGTTGATTATAGTACACCACAAGTGGTGGGTGACTTCCTCTATCAGAACCCTGCAAAACTACCCTTACTGTTTAAATTTGCAGCATCAACAAATCTATGGGAAAGGCGCATTGCCATTGTGGCAACTTTTGCCTTTATTAAACAAGGTGTTTTTAGCCCTACACTTGATATTAGTAAAATATTATTAACAGACTCTCACGATCTAATCCATAAAGCGGTGGGCTGGATGCTTAGAGAGGTTTATAAAAAAGACCAAAACACCTGCAAAGCCTTCTTGCGAGAAAATTATGCACAACTACCCAGAACTACTTTAAGATATGCCATTGAACGCATGGCTGAAATAGAGCGAAAAGCGTATTTAAAAGGAATTTTTGAACATGTACCAAATTAGTTTTTATGTGCCGGAAGCCGACCTAGAGATTGTGAAAAATGCTATGTTTGACGCTGGTGCTGGGCAGTTTAGTAATTATGAAAGTTGCGCCTGGCAAACCACAGGCATAGGGCAGTTCAAACCGGTCAAAGGCGCCAATCCCACCATTGGTCTACTGGATGAGCTAGAAGCAATAGAAGAGTACAAAGTTGAAATGATGTGCGTTGATGATAATCTTGATCTGGCCATTAAAGCAATGAAATTTGCCCACCCATACGAGCAAGTGGCTTATAGCGTGTTTAAGATGGAGAATCAATAAAATGAATCGACCAGCACCTTATGAACATGGATTTATGCTGAGCTTATTACTCTTAGCCATTGGCGGGCTTATTTGGCTATTCACCCCCTTCTTGCCAGCTTTATTCTTAGCACTTTTAATTGCTATTGCAACCTCATCTCAATACAGCAAACTTAAGCAACGCTGGTCGGCTGCTAGCAGTGCACTGTTAATGACTTTTTTAGTAACTACAATCTTAATCTTGCCACTGAGCTATATTTTGCTAATTAGTGGCCTTGAAGTATCTACACTCATTCAAACCATTAACACCGGATTTAGCCTTGAGAAAAGTCGCCAAATACTTGAGCAAACCCTATCAGGCTTACCTTTTTCTGAGTCAATTAAGCTAACACTTAGCACAACAATCAATAACAATTTAGAGGGAATTTTGCTTAATGTTAAAGATTTTTCTATCGCTGTTTTGGGTAGTATTTTGTCACTATCCTCAGATTTTGTATTCTTTTTGATTGTTAGTGTTTTTGCACTTTACTATTTTTATATTGATGGCAAGAGCATTATTAAACGTCTTAAAAATCTTTCCCCTTTGGAAAATTACTTGGATGATATTTTACTGAAACAATTTTCAAGTCTTTCTATTACACTTGTAGGCAGTGTCTTTAGTATCGCCATTTTACAAGGTGTGGTTTTCTCTATTGCTGTAATGATAGTGGGCTTACCAGTCTTATATTTTGGTATCGCCATGGCGCTTGCTAGCTTTATTCCAGTCTTGGGTGGTTTGATTATCTGGCTACCACTGAGCATTTATCTTTATACTCAAGGACAAACAACAGACGCATTAATCATTGTTTTATTTGGCGCGCTATTCATTGGCACTATTATTGATAACTTCATCAGACCATTAATCATTCAAAAATTCACTAAAACCGCTCATCAATCTAGCGCTCTTGATCACACACTAATCACGGTATTATCAACACTGGCCGGTATCATTCAATTTGGTATTTTAGGTTTGTTTATTGGGCCTATTATTGCTGCAATGGCCATTAGCATCTTTGATGTCTATGCCATTAAATACGCCGACTCATTAGATCAGCGCTAAACAGCAGTCTAGCGATAAAATCGTAATTAGGTATAATACGGCTCTTTAATTTACAAACAGAGTCCACATGCTAAATAAGTTAGTTGAATATATTAAAAATAACCATCCAGATACCAATATTGATGCCTATTTAGATGCTAAATATATTCAGCTCAATAATACTCAACTAAAGCAAATTGCTGATGCACTAGAAAGTGGTGAGCTAACCACTAGCCCAGCTTCAAGTTGCGGTGCTAATCACTTTATTTTTCATTTTGGCAATACTCTCATTCTGTTGCAAAAAGACACGACAGAATCTAATGCGGTATATACAGCTGAGCTTGCTTGGGAAACTGATTTTTTATCCGTTAGATCGGTGAGAGACAAAGCCAAAGGCTTTTATTTTATCAATTTTGAACTTGATGAAGACTACCAAACAACCTTGCTAGATACGCAAAAGATTATTGAAGGACATGTTAATAATTCTGAAAAAAATCAGCAGATTGTTGACAAGGTTATGCCGGTTTTAAAGGGTTTTATGAACGCTATTAGTGATTAACTAACCCGCTTGGGTAAGTTTTTTGAGCTTGGGTCCTGCTTTAAAGCTCACCACTTTACGAGCTGATATTTCTACCGATTCACCTGTTTTAGGATTTCTACCAGGGCGAGCTGCTTTTTCTCTAGTCATAAAATTACCAAAACTAGATAACTTAACTTCTTCGCCTGAGGCAAGTGTGGCTTGAATCTGATTAAAAAAATCATTGGTTAATTGCAAAGCTTGTGCGTGCGACATACCTACTTCACGCACCAGCTCATCAGCAATGTCTTTTTTACTAAGCGACATTATCGAAGTGTGGCTGAAAATTGATCTTTCATTACAGCCAATACTTCATCTACTTTTGCATTTACCTCATCATCCGCTAGCGTTCCTTCTAATGACTGATAGACTAAATTAAGTGCAACACTCTTCTTGCCAGGCTCAACATGCTCGCCTTCATAAACATCAAACAAGCTAACACCAACAAAATGCTCTTGAGCTAGCTTATTAATTGCATTTGTTAAATGAGCAACCGAAGTTGTTTGATCTACCACTAAAGCAATATCTCGCTGTGCTTGTTGGTATGAAGAGAAAGGCTGATATTTAGCAATTTTTCCAGACAAGGCTACTGCTAAATCTAGCTCATACAAATAACATTTAGGCAATGACAATTCTTTTTGTACTACTGGCGATAAAGCACCAATCCAGCCTACATGTTTACCATCTAGGCTAATTTTAGCGCTCTGGCCTTTTTGCAAGGCTGGATGCTCAGCCGCTTCAAAATCAAATGTTGCCAAAGTGAAGCTTAGAATTGACTCAAGATCGGCTTTAGCATCAAAGAAATCAAGCGCTTGAGTCTCACCTGACCACTGTGCATTAAAACGATTTCCAGATACAATGCCGGCTAATTTGTTAGACTGCTCATCTGCCTTTACACCATCAAAACATAGGCCAATTTCGAAGAATTTGGCATCCGTATGGCCACGTCTTTGATTAGATTCAACCGTTTGTAACAACCCAGCCCAAAGCGAAGAACGCATGGTTGACATGTCTGCAGAAATTGGATTTGAAAGGCTAATTTTTTTAGCTGATGGATCAATTAATTGTTGGTGCTTTTCAGAGATAAAACTATAGGTAATTACCTCTTGATAACCTCGACTCACTAAAGCTTGCATAACATCATACTTATCAACTTGCGCTTCTTTGATGACATTGATATTAGCATCTAATGATAGCTTTTGCACTGGGAGTTTGTCATAGCCATATAGTCTGGCCAACTCTTCAATTAAGTCTGCAGGAATACGAATATCAAATCTAAAGCTTGGCGGAATAATTGTCCAAGAATCAGTGGTTTTATCGCTTATTTCAAAATCAAGGTTGATAAATTTTTCTTCAATCCAGCCGCTTTCTAACTCAAAGCCCAAAACCTGCTGGATTTTGGCTTTGGTAATAGTAATGGGTGACAATACAGGTAATGCTGATTCGTCAATACTAGAAGTAATATCACTCACTTCACCACAATTCTTTTCAATACCCCCTTGAGGGGTGCAAATCTCAACAACCAATTGCGCCGCACGATCAAGTGCTAGCTCAGTAATGTTAAAGTCAACGCCACGCTCAAAACGTAGTGATGACTCGGTATGCAAACCATAATTTCTAGCCTTTCCAGCAAGCGACACCGGCTCAAAAAATGCGCTTTCTAATAAAATATCTGTAGTGGTTGTTTGCGTAGAACTCGCTTCTCCACCCATTACACCTGCAATAGCCAATACAGAACTCTCATCGGCAATTACCAATGTGTCTGGTTTTAACTCAACCGTTGAATCATTTAATAGTTCAAGTGTTTCACCAGCATGTGCGTTTCTAACCTCAATCGATCCATTAATTCTAGACAAGTCAAATGCATGCATTGGCTGGCCTAGCTCCATGAGTACGTAGTTAGTAATATCAACAACAGGTGAGTGAATCGCTTGACCCGAACGAGTTAGTTTGTCTGCCATCCATTTAGGTGTTTGAACTGTATTATCAATACCCTTAATAGATCGGGTTAAATATTTAGGGCAAGCCTTTGTATTGCTAACACGAGTAGAAACACTTGAGGCGCCCTTTGTCTTAACCTCTATCTCAGGCATCACAAATGCCATATTGTAGTTTGCACTAACCTCGCGCGCCACACCCAAAACTGAGAAACAATCGCCACGATTAGGTGTAATATCCAATTCAATAATATTATCATCAAGATCGAGATATTCTCTAATATTTTGACCAATTGGCGCTTCATTATCAAGCTCAGCAATACCATCTGATGAATCACTCAAGCCTAATTCTGAATCAGAACAAATCATGCCGAACGACTCAACACCACGCAATTTGGCTTTTTTAATTTTAAAATCACCCGGTAGTTTGGCTCCCACTAGGGCGGCCATTACTTTAAGGCCCGTGCGCACATTTTTAGCACCACAAATAATTTGCACATTCTCAGCTTCGCCTACATCAACCTGGCATAAATTAAGCTTGTCTGCATCTGGATGTTTTTCACAACTCACTACATGACCCACAACCACCTTACTAAAAGCTGGTGCAACAGTATCAATACCATCAACCTCCAGACCAGCCATTGTTAATTGTTCAGCTAGTACCTTGTCAGTAACAACAGGAGAAATCCACTCACGCAACCACGATGTTGAAATATTCATATGCTTAGTTAAATTGTTTTAGAAAACGAATATCGTTTTCAAAGAAAAGACGTAAATCGTTAACACCATAGCGCAACATTGCTAAACGCTCCACGCCCATACCAAAAGCTAGGCCGGTGAACTCTTCAGCATCTACATTGACTGAATTCAAAACATTTGGATGCACAACACCACAACCCAATACTTCTAGCCAGCCTGTTTTTTTGCACACACGACAACCTTCGCCACCACAGATAACACACTCAATATCTGCTTCAGCTGAAGGCTCAGTAAATGGAAAATATGATGGACGAAAACGCACCTGAAGATCTTCTTTTTCAAAATAAGCGCGCAAGAAGTCAATTAACAACCCCTTAAGCTGCGCAAAATTTGCGTTTCTATCAACAATCAAACCTTCTACTTGATGAAACATTGGCGTGTGTGTAATATCTGAATCACAGCGATATACACGACCAGGTGCAATAATTCGAACCGGTGGCTTTTGCTTTTCAAGGGTGCGAATTTGCACCGGAGAAGTGTGTGTTCTAAGTACTGTACTACCATCAAAATAAAAGGTATCGTGCATGGCACGAGCCGGATGATGCTCAGGAATATTAAGTGCGGTGAAGTTATGAAAATCGTCTTCAATTTCAGGGCCAGTTGCCACTTCAAAGCCGTTTTTAGCAAAGAGTGACTGAATGCGCTTTAAGGTAATAGTGACCGGATGCAAGCCACCCATTTGCGCATTGCGACCTGGAAGAGAAACATCTACCTGCTCTTCCAAAAGACGCTTTTCTAATTCGATTGTTTCTAAATGATTTTTTCTATCTGTAAGCCACGTCTGTACCTCTACTTTAGCCTGGTTAATGGCTTCACCCATTTTAGGTCGCTCTTCTTTTGAGAGTTTACCCAGGCCTTTTAGAAGTGCTGTTAGTTCACCTTTTTTACCCAAAAATGTAACTCGAATTTCATCAAGTGCTTTTAAGTCTTGCGCATCAGCAATGGCTGAATTTGCTTTTTCAAGAATTGGTTTAATCATTTAATTTAAAACACCTTTAAGAATCCATGAAGAGTTACAAATTTTACTACTAAAATCTATCATGAATTTTTAAAGATGTTGCTTGTAATTTGGTATGAAAAAAGCCATGATAAATCATGGCTTTTATTTGGGCTATTTAGCTGCTTTAGCTATAGCCTCTTTTGCTTGATCCGCAATCTTGGCGAATGCAGCTTTATCAAAAATTGCAATATCTGATAAAACTTTACGATCAATCTCAATGCCTGCTTTATTTAAGCCATCAATTAATCTTGAATAGCTTAAACCACAATTACGAGCTTCTGCGTTAATACGCACAATCCAAAGACGACGAAACTGACGACGCTTTTGACGACGGTCACGGTATGCATATTGACCCGCTTTAATTACCGCTTGCTTAGCAACACGATACACTTTAGAACGTGCACCGTAATAGCCTTTAGCCTTCTTTAAAATTTTCTTATGTCTTGCGTGCGCTTGCACACCTCTTGATACTCTTGCCATTTTTTATTCTCCTTAACTATACGGTAACATTCTACGAACCATTGGTACATCTACCTTCTCTACTGTATCAGGCGCACGTAAACCACGTTTTCTTGAAGTACTCTTTTTAGTCAGGATATGACGCAAGTGAGAGTGTTTACACTTGTAACCGCCCTTTGCGGTTTTCTTGAAGCGCTTTGCAGCACCTCTATTGGTTTTTAACTTTGGCATAATTTACTCCTTGTCCTTTGGACATATTTGTTATTCATATGAATAACTTATTATAAAACTGAAGAGTAACAAGGTACTAAGCTAGACAAGTCATTCAATTACTTGTTGTACATCTAGGCACAACAAGGCTGAATAACAGCATAACTTAGCGCATCATTACTTCTTCTTAGATTTGGGAGCCAGCATCATGCCTAGCTGGCGACCCTCCATCTTTGCCTTTTGTTCTACATTGGCAAATTCTTCTGTATCTTTCTCAATTCTGTCGAGCATTTCCATGCCCAGTTCTCTGTGTTGCATTTCACGACCACGGAACCAAATACTTACTTTAACCTTATCACCATTATCTAAAAATTTAACCAAATTTCTAAATTTAATTTGGTAGTCACCTTCTTCAGTACCTGGGCGATATTTAATGGTTTTAACTTGGGTTTTCTTTTGTTTCTTTTTAGCTTCTTTCTTTTGCTGCTTTAATTCATAAAGATACTTACCAAAATCCATGATCTTACAAACTGGTGGCTCCGCATTTGGAGAAACCTCAACTAAATCTAAGTTTGCTTCTTTAGCTTTTTGCTTTGCCTCGTTAGTATCAACAATACCAACTTGTCCGCCTTTTTCGTCAATTAATCGAACTTCTGAAACTCTAATATAATCGTTAACTCGAGTTTTGTTCTTATTACTTGGTTTTTTAATAATTATCCCTCTATTGTTTCTTTTTGTACCAGTTCTACAAACGCTTCAATTGACATAGAACCTAAGTCCTCACCACCACGTTTGCGTACTGAAATTTCGTTATTTTCCATTTCACGTTTACCCGCCACTAAAATATACGGATAACGTTGCATGGAATGCTCGCGTATTTTAAAGCCTATCTTCTCATTACGCAAGTCTGAAATCACCCTAAGCCCTTGTTTTTTTAACTTTTTGTTAACTTCTTTAACAAAATCAAGCTGTTTTTCGGAAATATTTAAAACAACTGCCTGAATTGGTGCCAACCAAGATGGAAATGCACCTTCGTAATGTTCGATCAAAATTCCCACAAATCGCTCTAGCGAACCCACAATTGCACGGTGCAACATAACGGGTGTTTGTTTGGAATTATCTTGAGCAATATAATTCGCATCCAAGCGCTCTGGCATTGAGAAATCAACCTGCAAAGTGCCACACTGCCATTCACGATCTAAGCAATCTTTAAGTACAAATTCAATTTTAGGGCCGTAGAATGCACCTTCTCCCTCTTGAAGATCCCACTTAATACCTTTAGCGTCCAATGCTTCAGCAAGTGCCGCTTCTGCTCGATCCCAAACTTCATCCGAACCCACACGCTTTTCAGGGCGAGTTGAAAGTTTAATATCAACGTTATCAAAACCAAAATGTTTGTAAACATCAAAAGTTAAATCAATAAAGTTTGACACTTCTGATTGAATCTGATCAGCACGACAAAAAATATGCCCATCATCCTGTACAAAATTACGCACACGCATAATGCCGTGAAGCGTGCCTGATGGCTCGTTACGATGACAAGATCCAAACTCAGCTAAGCGCAGTGGCAAATCTCTATACGACTTAAGGCCTTGGTTATAAATCTGAATATGTGCCGGGCAATTCATCGGCTTTACCGCATAATCACGATTTTCACTATTGGTAGTAAACATCGCATCACCAAACTTATCCCAATGACCTGATTTTTCCCAAAGTGTTCTGTCAATTAGCTGTGGCGTGTGCACTTCTTTATAGTCGTTATCTCTAAATACAACACGCATATATTGCTCAACAATCTGATACAACGTCCAGCCTTTCTCATGCCAAAACACCATGCCAGGCGCTTCTTCTTGCATATGAAACAGATCTTGAGTTTTTCCAATTTTTCGATGGTCGCGTTTTTCTGCTTCTTCTAAGCGGTGAAGATGCGCCTCTAAATCTTCTTTAGTTGCCCACGCTGTACCGTAAACACGTTGCAACATTTCATTGTTACTATCACCACGCCAATAGGCACCGGCAAGCTTCATCAGTTTGAAAGCTTTAAGTCTTGAGGTTGATGGCACGTGCGGACCGCGACACAAATCAATAAAATCACCTTGCTTATAAAGCGACAGTGTTTGATCTGCAGGAATAGATTCAATAATCTCAGCCTTGTAATGCTCGCCCTTAGCTTTAAAGAATTCAACCGCTTCATCACGACTCATCTCAGAGCGTTCAATCTTAAGACTCTGCTTTACCAATTTTTTCATGTTTTTTTCAATCTTGGCTAGATCGCCTTCTGAAAAACCATCTTTATAAGCAAAATCATAAAAGAAACCATTATCAATAACAGGGCCAATGGTTACTTGCGCCTCAGGATAAAGCATTTGTGTGGCTTGTGCCAAAAGGTGTGCCGTAGAATGACGAATCACTTCCAAGCCTTCTTCATCTTTTGCAGTGATAATTGAAACGCTCGCATCTGACTCAATCAAGTAAGAGGCATCTACCATCTCGCCATCTACCTTGCCTGCAAGGGTGGCTTTTGCCAGCCCAGAGCCAATCGACTTGGCCACTTCAAAGACAGTTAACGCTTGGTCAAAAGATTTTTCAGTTCCATCAGGAAGAGTGATAATTGGCATGATAAATGCATCAAAATAAAAGGCACTATTTTACCTTGATATTACCATCACCAAAACAGCTTTTATACTGCAAAAGATGGCGCCTTTAGATGCCGATAAATTAATAACAAGTATACTTTAAATATACCTAATCCTTTAGGCAACGAACGCTAAACCCGTTCGCCTTAACGTGGGTATTGCGGTACACCGTGGCGAGACTGGCGTGCAGGTTGCGTCTGTAGGCACTACTACCTGACTCAGTACTACTCCACAAGGTCGTGTAGACGCCACGACCGTTGAAACTAACACCGGTATTGCGGTAGCCCGCTAACTTAGCCTCAAAGCCACTAGAGCCTCCTACTTTCAGTTTTGTTCCTTCATCAGTACCACGCCAACCCGTTGCATCTTGATCAGCAACACTCATACCTAATTGACCTTCTAAGACTTTCCAGTCGCTATCAGATGGCAATTTCCAACCACTAGGACAAACATTCATCGCTGCATCCCAAGTATAGTAATAACCATCTTCATGGGCATTTTCTGCATCTGTATCATTGGCTGTATTTCCATCATTGTACTCACTCCAGTAATCAGTACCTAGAACATTATTTGCAGTAGGAACTATTGAAACATTGTTTGCAGTCCATGTTTGAGTTCCTATTGTTATCGTAGAATAAATAGTCCCGCCTGCAATCATATTACCATTAACATCTGTACTCAACTGTTTCTCAATTTGAATCTTATTATGTCTTTCAACCATTGCCAACAACTCACCACTCATATCAGCCTGAGCTCTAAATGGCGTGTCATCTAGCTGGAAGTTGTCAAGCTTTTCATTACCGTCAAACGGCAATTTAACGGTTAGCTCGGCGTAAGCCGTTCTGTTCATAGTGTTAGAGTTTTCAGAGCCGATCTCAAAGCTGGTTGATGGGGATAATTCAATCTCTACACCAAGAATATTACCATTGATGTTATCGCCAGTTTTAGCATCCCAGTAGTAATGCGTACCTTTGATGGTTGCCCAAGGGGCGTAAGGCATTTGTCCATCTAGCTTGATATCGTAACCATCCAAGACTTCTTCGGCATTGTTATGAACCACTAACTGACTAGATAGCGCCCAATAATTATTAGCGCCAGCGCTAAAGTTAGAGCGCTTGTATTCTAAGCCAAGTGAAGCACGTTTGTGCTTTGATGAAGTCTCATAGTCAACAAACACGTTAGCACCAACAATGGCTTTATCGTCTTCTACTAAGATTCTTTTACCCAGGCCTAGGTTGATCGTTGTACGACGATCACCTTCGTTCTCGCCAGAAGTAAGCGAGCCTTGTGTAAAGATTAGTTCTTTAGCGTCTTTATTAGGACTTGTCAGTGGTTGAATGGTTTTAATACTATAAGCAGGATTACCTGATTCAATATTAGAGATAGAGATTTCAGTATTACCATTGCCAAAGCTGTTAGCTATGTCATTAGCGAATTCATTAATACCTGATTCAATGGTGCTAACGGCTTTGTTGGCCAACGCATTAACTACTTGAGAGGCGTCTTCTGCTTGGGCAACGCCAACGCTGAAAGTAAGTACAGCACTTAGGCTGATTTGTTTAAGGTTTGAAAGTTTGCAGGGGGGGGGCTTTAAAGATTGGCATAATCAATTATCAATGGTTCAAAATAATATTTAAAGTATACATTATATTTTTTGATCAATTGTTTTTTTGATTTTTGTCAAGAAATTGATGTTTTTTAAAATTTGCTAAATTTTTCTTTTATCTAAAAATCCGATACCTGATCAGGCCTTGCCTACTCACAA
>NZ_CAXCCZ010000027.1:0-17949 GCF_963981275.1 uncultured Candidatus Thioglobus sp.
GCCGATGGTAGTGTGGGGTCTCCCCATGTGAGAGTAGGACATTGCTAGGCTTTAATTCTAAAAACCCCCGGTCATCAATGATGCCGGGGGTTTTTTTTCGTCCCAACTAAATATACGCCCAACAAATGTATAAATACAGTATATTTATCAAAGATTTATTAGAGTAAAACTTGAGAGATTTAATATGTTGGATCATTTTTTTAAATTAATACAAAGAGAGGTCTCTGTAAAAACAGAGATAATTGCTATCAAGGCAAGCTTACAAAGTATCCTAACAGAATCCATTTTTTAATTGATGAATCAACAGACACTCAAGAGTACGTTCCCAGTTTTATTTGGTTATATACCTTTGGGAATGGCATTTGGCATGCTGTTTCAAGACTTAGGCTATGCCTGGTATTTTGCAACGTTGATGGCAATTGTTGTCTATGCGGGTGCTGCACAGTTTATGATTATTGGTTTATTGCTTGCGGGTGCTGGGCTACTTGAGATATTTGTAGCTATCTTGCTATTAAATTCTAGGCATATTTTTTATGGCTTATCACTGTTAAAAAAATATGGACAGTGGGATTTAAAGAAAATGTATTTAACCTTTGGTCTGACCGATGAGACTTATTCTTTAGTGACCACTATTAATCCGCCAAAAGATGCAAACCCCAAGGATTATTATTTCACCATCACCGCATTAAATCATAGTTACTGGATTATTGGCTGCACACTAGGTGCATGGATTGGCTCTAGTTTCCAAATCAACACCGAAGGAATGGATTTCGCCTTAACCGCTTTATTTGTTGTGTTACTGATAGAGCAATGGAAAAAAATTAAGGAGCCCTTGCCCTTTGTAATTGCTACTATTTCTTCTTCCGTGGCAATAATTATATTTTATGATCAAATGCTATTAGTCTCAATTATGCTGTCTATCATTGTTTTAATGCTGGCAAAACTAACTAAAGTTAATTCTCCATGACCGATACAGCTTACATATTGCAGGTTATTATCGTTATGATGTTGGCCACTTTTTCCACTAGATTGTTGCCATTTGTTTTCTTTAGTCATCGACATAATCATCCAACCATGGATTATATTGCTAAATATACCCCGCCAATGATCATGAGCATCTTGGTGTTATATGTTATGAAGGAGGTTGATTTCTCCGCCTTTGCAGGTGTTAGTACCATTATTTCAGTGTTGTTGACAGTGGTAATACACCTATGGAAGGGCAATCCATTGTTGAGTATATTTGGTGGTACCTTTTTCTATATGGCTTTGGTGCAGACAAATATACAAGGTTAGACGATTGGTTGATTTATGATAAAAATGGCGTATAAATTTTGATTTTTTAGTCATTATTAAAATTTGCCAATTTTTTCAATTTGATCTAATTGCCATGTTTTATTAGCTTTAAAAATCAGTTTTCAAGGCTTATTTGACTAACAAACACCATGGTTTCTGCGTTATTTAGCCAATCATATTATTTTAAAGAGTAAATTTTATACTTAGGGCTGGCTAAAATCACATAAGAATACGCATATTAAAAATTTCCGAAATTTTTAAAGGTTACACTTAAGTGTTCTGATTTACCCAATTAGTAAAATCTGGCGCATTTAGTGCACCCGATACGCGATCAATTTCTTTTCCATTTTTAAATAGCACCAAAGTGGGAATAGAGCGAATATTGTATTTGGTGGCAATGGTTTTCTCAGCCTCTGTTTCAATTTTTATAAAACGTGCTTTTGGCTCTAATTGACTAGCAACTTGTTTGAAAGTTGGGGCGAATTGTTGGCAAGGTCCACACCAAGTTGCCCAAAAATCCACCACCAAAAGCTCATCAGTTTTGTCAATTGCGCGAGTTAGTTGTGCGCCATTCATGGAGATTGGCTTTCCTTGATAAAGTGGATTTTTGCATTTTCCACAGTTTGGGTTATTGCTAAGTTTATTTTCGGGTATGTTGTTAAGTGCGCCGCAGCTTGTACACATGGTGATCATAAATAATTCCTAATATTATTGGTTATAAGAATTATCTATGGACGATTTATACTAATTACAAGCTAGATAATATGATCACTTGAAGATTCATTTTTATAATCAATATCTTGGCGAGTGGTTTGTCGTTTGGAACGCGGAACTTTATTCTTTTTTTGCTGAATTTTTTCTGCTGTAGAAACGATTTGCTGTACCGAAACCAGCTCTTTAACGCTTTTATTGAGCGCTTTAAAAGCTTTTGGCGCCTGAATTTCACACATTTGCTGAACAATCCATTTCTCATCTGCCGCAGTCATGGCTTGTTGAATTTTTTCGGCGAAATAACGCATGAACAAATAATTTGGCTCACCATCTTTAAATTCGTAATCACTATAATCTTGTGATCTGGCATTATAAGTTTGGATAAATTCTTGCCAGTGATCGCCCGGGCCAATACGCTCACCTTTGTTTTCATGGTAATAATCAGCAGATTGCTTGGCAAGTGCAATAATAAGCTCTTGACGTTTTTGTTGATCAAGAGTATCAAAGGTTAATCGATCAACGCATTGAATCAAGTAGCACAGGTATTCTTTAATGACATCAAAGACTTGCTCTTTTTCAATAACAAAAGCTTCGTTGATTAAGTCTTCGAGTTGATTTTTTGTAATGCGCCAAGAATTAAAAGCAAGCGCCCCGGCAATGTCATCAATGGTTTTTACCTGGTTTTTGTGCCAGGTGCTTTTAACTCTCATTGCAATTACTCTTTTTGGTTGTTATGAGAATTTTAACAAGCAATGTGGATAGCGTTGCTAGTAATTGAGCGAGAAGTTATTCGCAGTTGTAGTTTTTGAATGAGCCCAAATCATGCACTTCATCAAAGCCCATTTGCACAAGATAATTTTTCGCTGTTGCAGAGCGAGCACCGCTTAAACAGTACAAGATAATTGCTTTATCTTTGTCAATAACATTATTAGCATTCATAATACCTTGAAGTGGCAAACTGATCGCGTTTGGCAGGGCGCCACGAGAAAATTCTGCCGCTGTGCGAACGTCTACAAGTTGTGCGCCATCGGCCAATAGTTTGCATGCATCAGCAGATGAAAAAGAGTTAAACATAGTATAATTTCCTGAAGTAAGTTTTATTTGAAATCTTTGGGTCAATAAGAAATTCAAATCAATATAAGGAAACCATTATATAACAATGCTAAGTAAAAAGCAACTAAGAAATGATGTCGAAGCAGTCGCACAAGCACTTAAAAAGCGCAACTTTTCTTTTGATATCAAGGCCTTAACCGAGTTAGAAAATAATCGAAAAAAAAATCAAGTTAAAACTCAAGAGTTGCAAAATTCTCGCAACACTCAGTCTAAGTCTATTGGTAAAGCCAAAGCGGCCGGTGAAGATATTAAACCACTATTGGATGCGGTTTCCAACTTGGGTGATGAGCTAGATGGTGCAAAGGCTGAGCTGCAAGAAATTCAATCACAAATTGATGCCATTACCTTGTCAATGCCAAATATTCCTCATGAGTCGGTGCCTGCTGGTAACTCTGAAGATGACAATGTTGAGGTTTCAACTTGGGGTGAGCCAGGTGTTTATGATTTTAAGGTAAAGGATCATGTTGATTTAGGCGCTATGCACGGCTTGGATTTTGAAACTGCTGCTAAGATTTCGGGCTCAAGATTCTCAGTCATGACGGGTAAGATGGCGCGTCTACATCGTGCGTTAACTCAGTTTATGATTGATCAACATAGTGAGAAAAATGGCTATGTTGAAGCTTATGTGCCGTATTTGGTAAATGCTGAGTCTTTAACAGGCACAGGGCAATTGCCAAAGTTTGAAGCTGATTTATTTAAAACCCACTTACATGGTGAAGAGGGTGAGGCTAAAACGCTTTATTTGATTCCTACCGGTGAAGTTCCAATTACCAATATGATGCGTGACACCATGGTTAACGAAAAAGACTTGCCACTAAAATTTGTTGGCCATACACCTAGTTTTAGATCTGAAGCAGGTGCTTATGGGCGTGATACACGTGGCCTGATTCGCCAGCATCAATTTGAGAAAGTAGAATTGGTGCAAGTGGTTAAGGCGCAGGATTCTTACCAGGCTCTTGAAGTGCTTACGTCTCATGCTGAGGGTGTTTTGCAAGCGCTAGAATTGCCCTATCGTAAGGTAAACTTGTGTGCAGGTGATCTTGGGTTTTCTGCTGCTAAGACTTACGATTTAGAGGTTTGGTTGCCGGGACAAAGTGCGTACCGAGAAATTTCTTCATGCTCATGCTTTGAAGATTTTCAATCGCGCCGTTTGCAACTAAGATACAAAAATAAAGAAACTAATAAACCAGAATTATTACACACACTTAATGGCTCCGGCCTTGCTGTGGGACGTACTTTGGTTGCCGTGTTAGAAAACCATCAGCAAGCTGATGGCAGTATTAAAATTCCTGCTGTGTTGCAAAGCTACATGGGCGGACTACAAATCATTAATTAATAGGAGAAAAAAATGAATTTATTAGATTTAATTATTACCCCTGCATTTGCAGAAGAGGCGGCTACTGGTGCAGGTGACCCTTTAGGCGGATTGCCGTTTTTAATTATCATGTTTGTGCTGATGTATTTTTTACTCATCAGACCTCAGCAAAAACGCGCCAAAGAGCATAAAGTTTTATTGGGTACCTTAAAAACGGGTGATGAAGTTGTAACTAATGGTGGTGTTGTTGGTACAGTCGCTTCAGTAGACGAGTCTTTTGCTACGTTAGAAATTGCAAAAAATGTTGTGGTTAAGGTGCAGAAACAAGGCATTAACCAAAAATTACCAAAAGGTAGTGCCAAAATTTAACTAATCCGAGTTTGTTATGAATCAATTCTCTGCGCTAAAAAATACTTTAATCGCATTCTTTTTATTGCTATCAGCGTTATACGCTTTGCCTAATGTTTTTGGATCAGACTTGGCGGTGCAAATTTCTGCTGCAGGTGATGCGGCCATTGCCCAGTCAGACTTAGATAAAGTAAAGGCGACACTTGAAAGTAATAAAGTTAGGTATAAATCAGTTGAATTAGTTGGTCGTCGAGTATTGGCTAGATTTGAGGATAATAAGTCTCAATTAGGTGCCAAGGAAGTTTTAAAGCAGGAGATGGGGCGTAATTATGTGGCTGCACTTAACTTGGCACCATCTATCCCTGCTTGGCTGTCAGATTTAGGTGGTAAGGCGATGTCGCTTGGCTTGGATCTTCGTGGCGGCGTGCATTTTCTGCTAGAAGTGGATATGCAGGCAGTTGCCAATATGTCACTGGATAAATCTTATAACGAATTACGAACGTTGCTTCGACAAGATCGATTGTACAAGAGTATTAATAAAGAGAAAGAGTCGCTATTAGTGCACTTCAAAACTCTAGCGGCAAAAGAAGCGGGGTTAAGTCTAATTAAATCTGAATTAGGTGATTTAGTTATTCTGGACGTGACTCACGAAAATGAATTGTACGTGAGTGTTGGTATTGAAAAAGGCGCTTTGGCCGAAGCCAAAAGTAATGCGCTTAAGCAAAATATTACCACGTTAAGAAACCGAGTGAATGAGCTGGGTGTGGCAGAACCTATTATTCAACAGCAAGGGCTAGAGCGTATTGTTGTGCAACTACCAGGTGTACAAGATACGGCTAGAGCTAAAGAAATTTTGGGCGCAGTGGCAACGCTAGAATTTCGTCTAGTTGATGAGAAAAATGATCCACAAACTGCAATTCAATCAGGCAGAGCGCCGATTGGATCCAAGCTTTATTATTTTAGAGATGGGCGTCCATTATTATTAAAAACTCGTGTTATTGCTACGGGAGAGAATATTACAGGTGCAGCCTCTGGCGTTGATTCTGAGAATGCCACGCCAATGGTTAATATTACATTGGATAGTGCTGGTGGTCGAGCAATGCTAGATACCACCAAAAGATATTTACATCATCGTATGGCTGTTGTATTTATTGAAAATAAAGTTGAGACTGTTTTAGAGAATGGCAAGATGGTTAAGAATCGTTCCAAAACACAAGACATTATTAATGCTGCGACGATCCAGGGTACGTTCTCATCAAGATTCCAGATTACAGGTATTGATAGTGCTCGCGAAGCAAGGAACTTAGCACTTTTATTAAGAGCGGGCTCACTTTCAGCACCAATTGAAATTATTGAGGAGCGTACGATTGGTCCGAGCCTTGGTGCGGATAATATTGCCAAAGGCGTCATGAGTGTGATTGTTGGTTTTATCTTGGTATTGTTCTTTATGGCGTTTAGATACCGAGTTTTTGGCTTGGTGGCCAATGTGGCTTTGACACTCAATCTGGTCATGATTGTTGCTGTATTATCCTTACTTCAGGCGACGCTAACGTTGCCAGGTATTGCCGGTATCGTACTAACAGTGGGCATGGCAGTTGATGCGAATGTGTTGATTTTTGAGCGTATTAAAGAAGAATTAGGCTCAAATAGCAATATTCAAAAGTCCATTGCTGCAGGTTATGACAAGGCCGTTCTAACGATTGCAGATGCAAATATCACAACGTTGATTGCTGCATTAGTACTCTTTAGTTTTGGCACGGGCCCTATTAAAGGTTTCGCCATCACCTTGTCTATTGGCATTGTTACCTCGATGTTTACAGCTATCATTGTTTCACGCGCTATGATTAATAAGATTTATGGTGGTAAAAAATTAGAGGAGATATCAATATGAGTCTTAAAGCTTTAAATATTCCAACGATTGACTTTGTTGGCAAGCGCACTTATGCGATTATTTTTTCAGCTATGTTGATTGTGCTGAGTATTTTTTCATTAACGACTAACGGTCTAAAATTGGGTATCGACTTTACTGGCGGTACGTTGATTGAGGTTGGCTACAAACAAGGCGTGGATCTGGCCGAAGTTAGAGCAACACTGTCTGGAGCAGGCTTTAATAAGGCTAATGTGCAGTACTTTGGTTCAACCAATGAAATATTGATTCGCCTTGAGCCACAGGCTATTTCAAGCGCTAAGCTTAGTACTAAAATCATCCAATTACTGGGTAATGATGTTGATATTCGTCGAGTTGAATTTGTTGGTCCTAAGGTTGGCGAAGAATTAACGAATGACGGCGGCCTGGCTATGCTGTATGCATTAATTGGTATTTTGATTTATGTTGCATTTCGTTTTGAATATCGATTTTCCTTGGGCTCTATTGCCGCTCTAATTCATGATGTTATTATTACCCTGGGCTTTTTCTCTTTGTTTCAATTTGAATTTGATTTAACCGTATTGGCAGCTATTTTGGCTGTTATTGGTTACTCATTGAATGATACCATTGTTGTGTTTGATCGAATTCGTGAGAATTTCCTCTCAACACGCCATGTTGATCCTTCAAAAATTATTAATGGCGCGCTAAACCAAACCTTATCTAGAACGATTATGACGTCATTAACCACTTTACTAGTGTTGTTAGCCCTGTTCTTTTTAGGTGGCGAGATTATTCATAGTTTTGCCATGGCATTATTAATTGGTGTACTAATCGGCACCTACTCTTCCATTTATGTAGCGAGCTCTATGATTCTTGCTATGGGTATTACCAAAGAGGATATGCTGCCTTCTGAGAAGGAAAAACAAGAGATTGATACTAGACCCTAGTTAACTCTTATTAAGCACTTCCGAATCTAAAAAAAGGCCGCTAATAAAGCGGCCTTTTTTTAGTTTTTGACGTTTAGATTTACTGCTTAAACTTTTCAAATACCAAACAGGCATTGGTTCCACCAAAGCCAAAGCTATTCGACATAACTCGATTAATTGATTGTATGGTAGTTGATTGTACGATAGGCACACCTTCAGCGGCCTCATCAAGATTCTCAATATTAACAGATTCAGCCATAAAGTCATTTTGCAGCATAAGTAGCGAATAAATAGCTTCATTAACGCCAGCTGCACCGAGAGCGTGTCCTGATAAAGACTTGGTTGAGCCGACATTAGGCACATTGTCACCAAAGACTTCTTTAATTGCGCCCAACTCTTTGACATCACCAACAGGGGTTGAAGTGCCATGTGCATTGATATAATCGATAGGACCATCAACTGTAGAAATGGCAAGCTCCATACAGCGCTTTGCGCCTTCGCCAGATGGTGCAACCATGTCGTAGCCATCAGAAGTGGCACCATAGCCCGTGAGTTCAGCCAGGATTGTTGCACCACGTGCTTCAGCATGCTCTAATGATTCAAGCACTAGAGCACCACCACCACCAGAAATCACAAATCCATCACGATCGGCATCGTAAGCACGAGAGGCTTTTTCAGGGGTTTCATTGTATTTGCTAGAGAGTGCACCCATTGCATCAAATAACATGGTGAGCGACCAATCAAGCTCTTCGCCACCACCGGCAAATACTACATCTTGCTTGCCTAGCTGGATTTGCTCCATGGCATTACCAATACAGTGGGCAGAGGTGGAACAGGCCGAGCTAATTGAATAGTTAATGCCCTTGATTTTGAACATGGTTGAAAGGCAAGCCGAGGTGGTTGAGCCCATTGTGCGTGGAACGCGGTAAGGGCCAACTCGCTTAATGCCTTTATCTCTAAGAATATCTGCTGCTTCAACCACATTTTGATTGGATGCACCACCTGATCCCATAATAAGGCCGGTTCTTGGGTCAGATACTTGCTCTGGAGTTAAGCCTGATTGTTTAATGGCCTCATCTAGTGCGACCGCATTGTAAATAGCAGCATCTGCCATGAAGCGCTTCATCTTTCGATCAATGATCTCACTTGAATCTATTTCAGCGATTTGGCCAGAAACATGAGATCTAAGCCCCATTTCAGCTTGTTTTTCATCAAACTTAATACCAGATTTTGCTGTTTTTAAAGATTCTAAAACTTCATTGCAATTTGCGCCTAAGCTAGAAACAATACCCATTCCGGTGATAACAACTCTATTCATTAGAATGCGCTCGTGTCAGTAAAAAGGCCAACTTTTAGATCTTTGGCTTCATAAATAATTTTGCCATCAACTTCCATGGTGGCGTCGCCAATACCCATGTAGAGTTTACGTGCGATAACACGCTTAAGGCTAATTCGGTAGGTGACTTTTTTAGCCGTTGGTAAAACCTGGCCAGTAAACTTAATACTACCACCCAGTGCGCGTCCACGCCCTGGACCACCTAACCAGCCTAAATGAAAGCCGATTAGTTGCCACATGGCATCTAGACCTAAACAGCCAGGCATTACAGGGTCGTTATTAAAGTGGCAGCCAAAAAACCACAAATCAGGGTTAACATCAAGCTCAGCAACAATTTCACCTTTACCGAACTCGCCGCCTTCGTCAGAAATGTGTGTGATTCTATCGAACATTAGCATAGGAGGCTGTGGCAACTGAGCATTACCCGGTCCAAAAAGTTCGCCATTGCCACATTGAATTAATTCTTCGTATGAATATGAGTTTTGCATAGATTTACCTTATGTCATTTTTGATGAAATTATACATCAAAGTCCTTTGTTTATATCTGCTATCAAGTCGTTGACATCTTCCAGTCCAATGGAAAGTCTGACCAGTCCTTCGGAAATATTAGTGCTTGATTTTTCTTCATCTGTTAGCCTGCCGTGTGTAGTGGTTGCTGGGTGTGTAATGGTTGACTTTGTATCGCCTAAGTTAGCTGTAATTGAGAAAACCTCGGTAGCGTTAATGAGTTTGAATGCTGCTTTTTGACCACCTTTGAGTTCAAATGAAACAATGCCGCCAAATCCAGATTGTTGACGCTTGGCTAGTGAGTGGTGTGCGTGTGACTCTAGACCTAAGTAGTGAACTTTTTCTACAGATTTTTGTTGCTCTAGCCAGGTTGCTATTTTCATGGCATTATCTGAGTGTGCCTTCATTCTTAAGCTGAGTGTATCCAAGCCTTTGAGTACAATCCAGGCATTAAAGGCACTTAAACTCGGGCCTGTGGCGCGTACAAAGCCATGCACTTGCTCAATAATATCTTCAGTAGCTAATACTGCGCCCGCTAAGCAGCGCCCCTGGCCGTCAATATATTTGGTGGCAGAGTGAATAACAATATCTGCCCCCAGGGTGATTGGATTTTGTAGCGCCGGTGTTAAGATGGCATTATCCACTGCTAACAAAATATCGTTTGCTTTGGAGATTTTGCTGAGCGCGGTAATATCAACTACTTGGCCTAGTGGGTTAGAAGGGGTTTCTAACAAAAATAGTTTGGTGTTGTCATTAATAGATGCTTCCCAGGCCGATAGGTCAGGTAAATCAACATAGCTTATTTGGATGTCAAACTTAGCAACAATGGTATTCAATAGTACGATTGTGGTGCCAAACATGCTACGAGAGGCGACAATGTGGTCACCTGATTTTAAGAGAGCCATTAAGGTGGCAAAAATTGCAGCCATGCCACTTGAAGTGGCAACACAGGATTGTGCACCTTCAAGTGCTGCTAGTTTTTTCTCAAAAGCATCTACTGTTGGATTAGTGAATCGTGCATAAATATTGCCAGGATCTTCTTGAGAAAATCGATTGGCCGCCTGTTCAGCTGAGGTAAATACAAAGCTTGAAGTCATAAAGATAGCTTCAGAGTGCTCTTGTTCGTCAGTTATTCGATAGCCTTCTCGAATCGCTTTAGTGTTGAAATTTAAGGTTGTCATTAAATTTAAAAAATTAGCAAATAAAGTTTATTCTACATCATTGCAGATAAGTTCAGAGCTTTCGTTGGTGTTGTTCTTTTCTTTGACTGAGTCCGCTCTAACTGCTTCAATGTCGTTTAGATATTTTTGGTTGATGTCACCGGTGACATACTCTCCATTAAAGCAAGAGCAATCAAATTCAGTGATTTTCATATTACCTTGCTGAACACACCAGATTAAATCATCCAAATCTTGATAAATTAATCGGTCAGCGCCAATGGTTTTACATACCTCTTCTGTGGTTTTATTGTGGGCTACAAATTCTTTCTCACTGGCCATATCAATGCCGTACACATTAGGATGGCGAACGGCAGGTGCGGCCGAGGCAAAGAAGACTTTTTTAGCGCCAGCATCTCGCGCCATTTTGACAATTTGCTCACTGGTTGTGCCTCTGACAATTGAGTCGTCTACCAGTAGAACATTTTTATCCTTGAACTCGAGGCCGATAGCACTAAGCTTTTGTCTAACAGATTTTTTACGTAATTTCTGCCCTGGCATGATAAATGTGCGAGCAATATAACGATTTTTGATTAATCCTTCCGAGTACTTGATTTGTAGCTCATTGGCTAGTTGTAAAGCTGAGACACGTGAAGTATCAGGAATAGGGATAACAACATCAATCTTCTCATCACCCCATTCTTTGTGAATTTTAGCCGCTAGACGCTCACCCATTCTAAGTCTGGTTTTATAGACAGAAATATCATCAATTACGGAATCAGGTCTGGCGAAGTAGACAAATTCAAAGATACATGGGGAGTATTTTGGCGCCTCAGCGCATTGTTGTACAAAAATATTTCCCTGGCGATCAATGACCACTGCCTCACCAGGTTTGACATCTTGAGTTATTTCATAACCAAGGGCTGTTAGTGCAACGCTTTCTGAGGCAAGCATGTGTTTCGTTCCGCCTTTTGTGGTGCGCTTTCCAAGGATTAGCGGGCGAATTCCATTTGGATCTCTAAAGCCAAAAATACCAAATCCTGGAATAATGCCAATGGTGGCGTATGCGCCACGGACGCGTTTATGAACTTGTTTAACTGAAGCAAAAACATCTTGTTCGTTAATGTGTTGTTTTTGTTGTTTAGCCAATTCACTGGCAAAAATATTTAACAAAATTTCAGAATCGGAGTTGGTGTTAATATGTCTACGATCTTGTTCGAATAACTCTTTCGCCAACTCCTTAGTATTGGTCAAATTTCCATTATGAGCAAAAGCAATGCCATACGGAGAGTTAACATAAAAAGGCTGTGCTTCTGCGCCACTTGAGCTGCCTGCGGTTGGGTAGCGCACATGTCCAATACCCATATCGCCTAGCAAAGACGCCATATGTCTAGTTCTGAAAGAGTTCTTAACCAAGCCATTTGACTTTCGCATGTAGAGTCGGCCTTTGTGGGCGGTGACAATACCTGCGGCATCTTGACCTCGATGTTGAAGAATGGTTAGGGCGTCATAAATATAGACCGCCGTGTCTTTTTTAGTGGTAGAAAGAATGCCAACAATGCCGCACATAAAAGGGTTTCCTTATTCGTTTTCGATAAATAGTAAGTGTTCTGACAAAGCAGGTTTAATGTCTGAGGCGACATCTTGAAAAGTTCTTAATGCGCCATTAGCTTCAATCCAGTAGTGTTGTTGAGAGATGCTATCAATACTTTGAAATACTAGCACCATAATCAAGATAGCCAAACTACCTTTAACTAGCCCAACCAATAGACCGCCTAAATTATTGCTATTACCACTAATATTTTTAGCGTTTAGTGCTTGATCGAGCGTGCTCAGTGTATCAAGAATTTTTTTAAATAATGTTGATAGAGCACAAGGTTTTGACGAGTCAATTGAAATATTTAGCATATTAGAAATACTGGCACATGTGCCGATAATAATGGCAAAAGTGATGATAAAAGATAGGCCAATCCGTATTGAGTTATTGGTGATGACAATTTCCATAATGCCCAAATTGGCAATAATATCTAAATAATACCAACTTACAATTGCGGCAATACCTAGAAATACAAAATAGGCAAAAAGCTTATTTAAAGCGCAAGGATTGCTAACCTTAGATGAAATGTCAGTCAGTTTGTAAAGTGCTTTTTTAATGAGTAACACACCAACAAAAATTATGCCAAAGGCAATGGCCATATGGGACTGATGAGAAAGTAGTAGCCAAGTAATGGCATCACTCACTGCTAGAGGCTGATAAAACAACCAGGCAAGCACAATGGAAAGTAGTAAAAAAGCAAGACTAATCAGCTCTTTTGCCATGCCTCGTTTAAAGCCCATTACCAAAAATGCGGCCAAAATAGCCAGAGTTGCCCAATCGGACCAAGCTAATAAGCTGACCATATTCCAGATATTTGCAAAAAACTCATTCATCGATCCTCTCCACAGAACGTTTTGTTATATGCGGTAATTTTACAAGATTTTCCAATCATGCATTACTTAAGTACCTTTAATGCATCCGCCACAACATGGAAAGAGCCAAAAACGATAATACGTTGATTAGAACGTTGCTGTAGTGCTTGCTCAATTGCCGAACTCATGCTTTGGCAGCTGCGAACACTCTCTTTAAGTGGGAACTGATCGACTAAAAAACTCATATCAGCGGCACGATGAACAGTTAGTGGTGCTAGTAGCCATTGGTCAATGAGTGGAGAGATGGCCTTAATCATTGATGAGATGTTTTTATCTTTTAAAGCTGAAAAAATTGCCAAAGTAGGCTGCTCATCCTTGGCCAGCTCTTTAGTTAAAGCTTTTACAGCTGCTTCATTGTGTGCCACATCAAAAATAAACTGCTTGTTGTTAATATTTTTTATTTGAAATCGGCCGTTTAGCTGGGCGGTTGCCAAGCCTTGCTGGATTGTCTGCTTACTAACCTTGAATTTATTATTGAGCTTGTCAACACATAAAGCAGCCAAAGCGGCGTTTTGCTGTTGGTGTTCACCTTTAAGTGATATTAGCCCAGTATAAGGATGTTGTACAAATTCTAACCAAGCACCTATCGTATTAGCGTACCTTGTTATTGAGTCTGGCGGGTTGACATCGCCACAGACGCAAGGTGTGTTAGCGCGCATAATACCTGATTTTTCATGACCAATAAGCTCGCGCGTATCTCCTAAATAGTCTACGTGGTCAATGGCAATATTGGTGATAACAGCGACATCAGTATTAACGACATTAGTTGAATCCAGTCGTCCACCCAAGCCCACCTCTAAAATAGCAATATCAACCTTTTGTTTGGCAAAAATAAGTAGAGCAGCAAGCGTTGAAAACTCAAAATAGGTTAGCGAAATATCTCCTCGAACCAACTCAATTTGTTCAAAAGCTGTACAGATTTGACCATCAGTCGCTTGGGCGTTGTTAACGCTAAAGCGCTCATTGTAATTTAAAATATGAGGCGAGGTGAATTTAGCAACCTTAAAAGGGCTTTTTTGATAAATACTTTCAATAAAGGCGATGGTTGAGCCTTTACCATTAGTACCTGCAACCGTAATAGTGGCAAAGGGTACGCCATTGGGAAATAGTTTTGTATAAACACGCTGGATGCGTTCCAGCCCTAAGTCTATCTCTTGAGAGTGTAAGTTTTCTTGCCAGGTGAGCCATTGGCTCAGATTCTTTAATCCTCCCAAAACTCACCCTCTAGGGTTTCGTTTTTTTGACCTGCGCCTGATTCTTTTTGATTTTGAGATTTATGTGTAAAAGTGGTGGAGTTTTTTGTGAATATTTTCTGTGCATTTTTTTTCAACATATTGTCGATAAAATAAGCTCTAGAAAAAGGCATTAACCCCAATAATCCGATGGTATCAGTAATAAATCCAGGGGTTAGTAGTAGTACGCCTGAAATTAGTATCACCACTCCTTCAAGCATTTCAAATGCAGGTGTCTGGCCGTTAGCCATAGCATTTTGAGCTTTGGCCATGGTTGACCAGCCTTGTTGTTTGAGTAGAGTTGAGCCAACTAGTGCGGTAATAACCACTAATAAAATTGTGGAAAAGCCACCAATAGATTCGCCTACCGAAACCAATACATAAATTTCGAGCAAGGTCATTATTACAAATAAAGGAAAAATCATTTTATTTCTCGTTAGTGAATATCAAATCCCAAACGCCATGTCCTAGTCGTTCGCCACGTCTTTCAAATTTGGTAATCGGACGTCGCTCGGGTCTTACTGAATAGGTATGGGCGTTTAGTGTGTTTTTAAAGTGGGTATGTTTTTCAAGTGTCTCCATCATCTGTTGCGCATAATGCTCCCAGTCAGTTGCCATGTGCACAAAGCCGCCATCAATCAACTTCTCAGATATCATATCCATAAATTCATTTTGTACAATGCGACGCTTGTGATGTTTTTTCTTGTGCCAAGGATCGGCAAAATATAGTTGAAATCCAGCTAAACTGCTGGCTGAAATATTGTTGCTGAGTATATCAACAGCATCTTCTTTGATAATTTTAAGGTTGGTTAAATTGTTTTTATGCGCTTCATTAATTAAGCGCCCGACACCCGCTTCATAAACCTCAATTCCTAAAAAATTATGGTGCGGCTCGTTGATGGCCATCTGAAGCAAGGAGTCACCATTGCCAAAGCCAACTTCCAAAATAATGTCTTGTTGCTTGTGAAATACCGCATTAAGATCAATAGCTTGGCCTGCTTCAGGTTCAATGCCATATTGAGACCAGAGGTCGTTAAGGCCATATTTCTGCCCCGCACTTAAGCGCCCAGAGCGCCTAACAAAGCTTTGTATCGTTCGGTTGGTATTGTCACTCATAGGTTGTAATCAATGATTAAGGGTGAATGGTCAGAAAAGCGCTCATCTTTATAAACAGATGCGGCCTTAACTGTCCCTTTAAGTTTTTCACTTAAAATTTGATAATCAATGCGCCAACCCGTGTTGTTAGCCCAGGCTTGACCACGGTTCGACCACCAAGTATATTGCCCTGCTTCTTGATTAACCTCTCTGAAAGCATCAATGTATTGCGCCTCATCAAACAGCTGATCCATCCAGGCGCGTTCTTCTGGTAAGCAGCCAGAGCGTTTCTTGTTGCTGGTAAAGTTTTTAATGTCAATCTCTTTATGAACAATATTGACATCGCCACAAATAATGTAGTCACGTCCATCCGTCTGAAGCGCTTTAAGGTAAGGCATAAATCTATTGACCATAAAGTCCATCTTGTAATCCTGGCGTTCTTGTTTGGCTGAACCAGAAGGAATGTAGATTGAAATAACGCTTAAACTGCCAAAATCTGCTTGAATAAAGCGCCCTTCAAAATCAAAATCTTCCCAAGGGCTGAAAATAACTCGATCGGGCTTTTGTTTGCAGTATAGCCCCGTTCCGCTATAGCCTTTGCGTTCCGCTGGCTTATAGTAAGTATGGATATTTTCAGGATAAAATCGCTCATCCAACTGCTCTTCTTGGGCCTTGATTTCTTGCACGCAAACAACATCAGCATCTTGAATTTTCATCCAGTCAAAAAAACCTTTTCGTTCAGCTGCACGAATGCCATTGACATTAGCCGTTATAATTCTCTTCATTGGAAATATTTTAATGATTTAGAGGAATGTATGGAACAGTATCAAAAAGACTTTGTAGATTTTATGTTAGAAATTGGCGCGTTAAAATTTGGTGAATTTACACTGAAATCAGGCAGGGTGAGTCCTTACTTTTTTAATGCGGGCGCTTTTAACACGGGTGAGCACTTATCAAAATTGGGCAAGTTCTACGCACAAGCTATTCAGGTTAGCGAACTGGAGTTTGATGTGTTATTTGGCCCTGCCTACAAAGGCATTCCGCTAGCAACCGCTACAGCGATGGCGCTTAATGATTCATTTGGTATAAATGTACCTTATAGTTTTAACCGTAAAGAAGCCAAAACCCATGGTGAAGGTGGCGATATTGTTGGCCATGCACTAGAAAAGGAAGTGTTAATTATTGATGATGTGATTACTGCAGGCACTGCAATTCGTGAAGCGATGGATATTATTGATGCAAATGGTGCAACTGCCAAAGGCGTGATTGTGGCAGTTGATCGTCAAGAAAAAGGCAAGGGTGATAAATCGGCCATTCAAGAGGTGGAAGAGAATTTTGGCATTACAGTGTTAAGTATTATCAATCTTGGTCATCTTATTGATTACTTAAAGCAGGGTAATGATGAAGCGTTAATTGAGCGTATTGAGGCGTATCGAAATCAATACGGCGTTTAGTTGAAAAATTCATAACCCAGGCTCTCAGCAACAGCTTTGTGCCTTATTTTTCCTTGATGAATATTAAGGCCATTTTTTAAGTGTTGATCTTCTAACATGGCCTGATTCCAGCCTTTATTGGCAATATTTTGGATAAATGGCAGGGTAGTGTTGGTCAGTGCTAGGGTGGCAGTCTTTGCAACTGCACCAGGCATATTGCCCACGCAGTAATGAATAATCCCGTCCACGACATAGGTGGGGTTGTCATGTGTGGTGACTTTTGAGGTTTCAAAACATCCGCCTTGATCAATAGACACATCCACTAATACCGAGCCTTTCTTCATGAGTTTGAGCATGGGTTTGGTGATAAGTTTGGGCGCTTTTGCGCCAGCGACCAATGCAGCGCCTATGACTAAATCTGCATGCACTAGATGATGTTTGATATTTTTTGATGTAGATAGATCAAGCGACAGTTTTGATGCATGTTGCTGTTGAAAAGTGGTGAGATAATCTAGGATTTGTCGATCTAGAATGGTTACCTCAGCACCCATGCCGAGCGCCACCTCTGCTGCATTCATGCCAACTACTCCACCGCCAATTACTAAGACTTTTGCAGGCTCTACGCCGCTAGCGCCACTCAGCAATACGCCTGAGCCTCCTTGGGTTTTTTCAAGGTGGTGGGCGCCTGACTGGATTGACATTCGACCGGCCACTTCACTCATGGGTTTTAATAGCGGTAGGCGTCCATTGGCATCGGTAATAGTTTCATAGGCAATACAGGTTGCACCTGACTTAATGAGTAGTTCAGTTTGTATGGGGTCTGCAGCTAAATGCAGATAAGTAAATAGTAGTTGACCCTTTTTTAACAATGCACATTCATCTGGCTGAGGCTCTTTTACTTTGATGATCATTTCCGCCTGATCAAATACGTGCTGGGCAGATGCCACAATCTTAGCGCCCGATGCTTGATAGTCAAGATCTGAAAAACCAACCGCCTCACCCGCATGAGATTGGACAAGTACTTGATGTCCAGAATCGACTAGTCTAGCAGCACCCTCAGGGGTGAGAGAGACGCGATACTCATGAATTTTAATTTCTTGTGGAATGCCGATAATCATGCTAATATTGTAGTATGAATAATGCACGA
>NZ_CAXCCZ010000028.1:0-15335 GCF_963981275.1 uncultured Candidatus Thioglobus sp.
AAGCGTTTTCAGAAATTTCACAATATTCCTATCAAACTTAATCTATCCGAACAACAAGTTGCAAAATTTTTGGTCAGTAATCAATTTCCGGGTGTGGATATCGAACCTTATTTTCACCGTGTTTATCCTCATAATGACTCAAGTGTTCATGCGCTAGGCTACGTCTCAAGAATGAATAAAAAGGACAAGGCTTCCTACGATAAAGACAACTATTCTGGAACCTTGTTCGTTGGCAAGGTGGGCATTGAAAAACAGTATGAATCCCTGCTTCACGGCCAAACAGGGTTAAAACAAATAGAGAGAAATGTAAGTGGGCGCGTGATTGATACTCAAATTGTCACTCCCGCCATACCCGGGCAAGATCTCTATCTTAGTCTGGATTTAGACATGCAAAAAAAAGCAGAAGAGCTACTCAAAGGTAAGCGTGGTGCTATTGTTGTGGTTGATACTAGAAATGGAGAAGTATTAACGCTTGTTAGCACTCCAGTTTATAACCCCAACTGGTTTGTTAACGGTATATCACATGCAAACTACAAATTACTGCAATCTTCTAAAGATATTCCTCAGCTAAACCGAACTGTACAAGGTTTATACCCACCCGCCTCTACCATAAAACCCATGGTGGCACTTGCAGGACTAGAACAAGGTGTAATTAATGATCAGGACACTGTATTTGACAGGGGCTATTATCAGCTACCAGGGGTAAAACGCAAATTCCACAATTGGGATAGAAATGGCCACGGTAGTGTCAATGTTAAGGATTCTATCGCTCGATCAAATGATGTATTTTTCTACGATCTGGCCAATAAAATGGGGATTGACAACCTGCACAGTGGCTTAAAACTTTTTAATTTTGGCCGAAAAACTGGTATCGATATCCCCGGAGAGCAGGGTGGAATCTTACCTTCTAGAGCTTGGAAGAAAATCAATAGAAACGAGCCTTGGTATAAAGGGGAAACTTTAAATACCGGCATTGGCCAAGGATTCATGACTTCTAGCCCACTTCAACTCGCTGTTGCCACCGCAGCACTAGCTAATAAAGGCCAGCTATTTAAACCCACTTTACTAAAAAACACTAAGCTGGCTGATCAGTCAATGACTGAATTTAAAAAACCGATTGGCAAGCAAATACCTATTAACAATATTCAAAACTGGGAAACAGTTATTGATGGCATGAGACAAGTTATATATTCTCCCAAAGGTACCGCCAGAAGGTTAAATAAAAAACTAACCTATACCTTAGCAGGAAAGACTGGAACCGCCCAAGTGTTTGGCTTGGACGCTGAAGAGGTTTATATCGCAGAAAAACTGGCAGAAAAACTCAGAGATCACGCCTTATTTACAGGCTTCGCACCAATTGAAAATCCAGAAATTGCCATTGCAGTTGTAGTTGAGAATGCCGGCAGTGGTAGCTCAAAAGCAGCACCCTTAGCACGCCAGGTGCTAGATGTTTACTTTAACAAACAATCAGATAATAAACTGGCACAATAACTCTTTGTCAATTGGAAACTTTAAAGTGGCGTCCATGCGATAGCGCGCTTTAAGCTGATCTAGCTGTGGTTGATTAAGCTCATCATATAAGATAATAATTTTAGCCTCTGGAGATCCCCCCTCCAAAGTTGCTAAAAGTGATTCAATATTGCTCACTCGATCACGAAACTCTGGATTGTGACTAAACTCCGCCACCAATACTTGATAGTCATTTTTCTTAGCAAGCTTAGTTGCTTTGCGCTGAGAATCTTCAAAATCAACCGAAAACCCATGTTCAATAAATAAAGGTGTAAAGTCTTCAAACCCACCTTCATCAACAAAGAACAAGAGATTTTTACTCACGACAGTTGATTTTGCATTTGATAAAAATTTTGTTTAAATTCAGCAAAACCATCTTCCTCAATAGCCTTTCGCATTTGCGCCATCAAGTTTTGATAATAATGCAAATTATGCAATGTATTTAGTCTGGCGCTTAAGATTTCATTCTTACGTTGCAAGTGATGCAAATAAGCCTTGGTATAGTTTTGACACGTATAGCACTGGCAGTTTTCATCAAGTGCACTTACATCAAGCTTGTACTGAGCATTGCGAATTTTAACAATACCCAAAGAAGTAAACAGATAGCCATTTCTAGCATTTCGAGTGGGCATTACACAATCAAACATATCGATACCGCGCTCAACCGCCTCAACCAAATCACTTGGTGTGCCAACGCCCATTAAATATCTAGGCTTATCCTCTGGCAACTCACTGGGTAGATAATCCAATACTTTAATCATCTCTTCTTTGGGCTCACCCACACTTAAGCCGCCAATAGCGTAACCATCAAAGTCAATATCTATCAGTGCATGGGCGGATTCACGGCGTAAATCCTCATGCATTCCACCTTGAACAATTCCAAATAGAGCATTGGTATTATTAAGCCTCTGATGTTCTGATTTAGAGCGCTTGGCCCACCTGAGTGATAATTGCATAGATTGATCGGCAGTTGCCTTATCTGCAGGATACGGCGTACATTCATCAAAAATCATAACTATATCTGAGCCCAATTTTTGTTGGATTTGCATCGACTGTTCTGGCCCCATAAAAATTTTATCGCCATTTTTTGGCGACCTAAAATCTACACCCTCTTCACTGATTTTTCGCATGGCACCCAGACTGAATACTTGAAAACCACCAGAATCTGTGAGAATTGGACCTTGCCAATGCATAAAATCATGCAAATCACCATGTGCTTCAATAACCTCAGTCCCCGGGGTAATGGCCAAATGAAAAGTATTACCCAAAATAATTTGAGCACCCAACTCGCTCACTTCTTCTGGTGTCATAGCCTTTACTGTTCCATAAGTGCCAACGGGCATAAAGGCAGGGGTTTGCACCTCACCACGCTCAAATATCATTTTTCCACGTCGAGCTTTATTGTGTGTATGTTTTAATTCAAATTTCATATTAATAATTATTCAGTTGTACTAGATTTTGCTTGCAATTGCCATAATTTGGCATACTCACCATGAGCTTTTAATAATTCCGTATGTGACCCACTCTCTTGAATCTTACCTTGGCCAAGGACAATGATTTTATCAGCATCAACAATGGTTGAGAGGCGGTGTGCAATTACCAATGTGGTATGCTGCTCACTCAATAAATTTAATGCCTTTTGAACCATCTTTTCAGAATAAGAATCCAGTGCTGAAGTGGCCTCATCAAAAATCAAAATTGGTGGATTTTTAAGTAGCACTCTAGCAATGGCTAATCGCTGCTTTTCACCACCGGATAATTTCAACCCCCTTTCACCTACAAGCGTTTCATAACCCTGTGGCAATTGATTGATAAACTCATCGATAAAGGCCAGTTTGGCTACTTTTTCTACTTCCTGTTGAGTTGCCCCTTGTTTGCCATACGCAATGTTATAAAAAATACTTTCATTAAACATGACTGTATCTTGTGGCACCACGCCCATGGCAGACTGAACAGAAGACAGGCTTAGTGCTTTAATATCTTGATCATCGAATAAAATTTGACCACTAGACACATCAAAAAATCTGAATAATAATTTAGCCAAGGTTGATTTTCCAGAGCCAGATGCGCCCACAATGGCGACCTTTTGACCCGATTCAATACTAAAGTTAATATCATTTAGCACTGGATCTTTGCCTGGATATGCAAAACTCACTTTTTTAAACTCAATCTTACCTTTATCTACATTCAGCGAGGGCGCTTGCTCGTTCTGTGCAACTTTCGGAGTTTTATCTAGTAAATCAAACATATTATTCATATCGATAAAATTATGCTTAATTTGTCTATAGACAATGCCTAACGATCCTAATGGCATAAACAACTGAAGCAGTAAGGCCTGAATCATGATCATATCACCCAAGCTTAAACTCTGCTCCACCACTCCTTCTGCTGCTGCAATTAAAATCAGAGTAACACCGACAGCAATAACAGCACCTTGAACAAAATTAAGTGCTGTCATCGAAGTGAAACTCTTTGTTGCTACCTGCTCCCAACGCCCCATGGTTTTATCATAACGATTAACCTCGAAATCCTCTCGGTTGAAATACTTAACCGTTTCATAATTAATTAGACTATCAACTGCATTAGTATTGGCCTCAGATTGCATATCGTTCATTTGATATCGATATTTCATACGCCAAGTAGTAATTGCTAAAGTCAAACCAATATAGAAAGTTACTGTTAATAGTGAAATTCCAGAGAAAAAGACACCGTAGTTAATCCACAACAGCCCTATTACCAGGCAAATTTCAAAAAATGAAGGCAATATATTAAATACAAAAATTGATAAAAGTGTAGAAACACTCTGGGTACCACGATCAATATCTCGCGTAATGCCGCCAATTCGCCTGTCAAGGTGAAAGGATAAATCTAGTGTATGCAAATGTTTAAATACCCCAAGTGCAATCAAATGCATAGCATGGTAGCGAACCTTGGCAAAAATAGCATCTCTTAGCTCGTTAAATAATGAGCTAGCCAGTCTTAAAGCACCATAGGCCAGTAATAATCCAAGTGGCAAAATTAACAACACATTAGTTTGGTCTAAATTATCAACAATTTCTTTTAACAAAACTGGCACAGCAACATTAGCAAGCTTTGCAGAAATAAGAAATAACGTCGCTAAAATAACACGACCACGCATCTTGAATAAGTATGGCAAGAGTTTTTTTAAAACCTTTATATCCTGGGTTTTAAAATCATAAGCTTTGGTTTGTTTAACGCTAGCGTGCATCATTTATTGGGCGGCCATAGGATAAAATTGCACCTGTTCTAAGTATCCAAACAAAACCTCAACAGTCGCCACCTTCGCATTTGAAGAGTGAATGCACAAAGATGGATATATAAATGGTAATTTATGTGACTTTAAATGATTGATTAATGTGTTCAAAGCTAAATCCTCTTGACTGTAAAAAGCGCTGTTGTTTAGCTTTTTCTTTAAAATTACTCGGCATTTCTTTACCAAATTTTCGCTCTCGTATTTGATAGGCTAATAGATAAAAATCAAATCCAGTCAAATCAAACTGATCAATACCACGTTGTTTTAAATCAGCCCTAATTTTAATCGGACCCTTGCCTTGATTAAAGCGCATTTGAATAAATTCATCGGCAAAGCGCTCATCACTTTGATAATTTTGCTCAATTAAAGTATTAATTGCCTCGCTGATTTCAACTTGCTCAAACTCTTTATTGCTAAGCTTTTGTGTCAACTCAAGAACAGAGTGTTCGCGCCTAACCAACATGCGCATTGCTGCGGCATAACAAGCTTGTTTATTCGGTGTCGCTACCATCATTCATTAGCTTTTCACGAATTTTGACCTCAACACTTTGTCGTAACTCTTGATGCTCTTTTAGGTAATCACGTGCATTATCTTTACCTTGACCAATTCTTTCGCCCTCAATACTGTACCAAGCACCTGCTTTTTCTACAAAGCCTAATTTAACACCCAAATCGATGATCTCGCTTTCAAGTGAGATACCCTGGTTGTATAAGATTTGAAACTCTGCTTGTTTAAAAGGTGGCGCCACTTTGTTTTTTAGTACCTTAACGCGCGTCTCATTGCCCAATATTTCATCACCTTTCTTGATCGCACCGATGCGACGAATATCAAGACGAACAGAAGCGTAAAACTTTAAAGCATTACCACCCGTAGTAGTTTCAGGGTTACCAAACATAACACCAATTTTCATACGCAATTGATTAATAAAGATCACCATGGTGTTGGTTTTTTTAATGTTTGAAGTCAGCTTTCTTAACGCTTGAGACATTAATCGAGCCTGTAAGCCCATATGCGATGCACCCATCTCTCCCTCAATTTCTGCCTTTGGTGTCAGTGCTGCCACAGAATCAACCACCACAATATCAACACTGCCTGAGCGTACCAACATGTCAGTAATTTCAAGCGCCTGCTCACCCGTATCTGGCTGAGAGATTAATAAATCATCCGTATTAACCCCAAGACGCTTAGCATATTGCGGGTCAAGTGCATGCTCAGCATCGATAAATGCAGCTGTGCCCCCTAACTTTTGCATCTCAGCAATTACATGCAATGTTAACGTTGTCTTTCCAGAAGACTCAGGGCCGTAAATTTCAATCACTCGACCTTTTGGCAGGCCACCAATACCAAGTGCAATATCCAGACTCAAACTACCTGTTGAAACTGCCTCAATATCTGTTTGTGCATTTTCATCACCCAAGAACATAACTGAACCCTTACCAAACTGCTTGTCAATTTGCGATAAAGCCGCCTTAAGTGCTTGTTTTTTCTGTTCATCCATGTCCTTTCTCCTAGGTAAAATATATGTAATTAATTTAGCAATTATATCCGAAATATTGTGACAACTTTTTCAATAAATGACACTCAAAATATGGACTTGGCGCTTAAGCTTGCACACCAGGGAATGCAAGGTGTTGGTGCCAATCCGATGGTAGGCTGTGTGATTGAAAAAGCAGGCAGCATCATTGCTCAAGGCTATCACCAAACCTTTGGCCAGGCGCATGCTGAAGTTAACGCCCTTGAACAAATTAACTATCAAGCTAAAGATTCAACACTATACGTAACCTTAGAGCCTTGTTCGCATCAAGGTAAGACGCCGCCATGTGCACAAGCCATTATCAATTCCGGGGTTAAAAAAGTCATTATCGCCATGTTAGACCCAAACCCTCTGGTGAGTGGCCAAGGTGTATCCATGCTGAAAAATTCAGGCATTGAAGTTGAGGTTGGACTCCTAGAAGAACAAGCGCAACAACTTAATCGCGGATTCATCAAACGCATGGAAACACAACGACCTTTTGTTACTTGCAAAATCGCCATGAGCTTAGATGGAAAAACCTCTATGCACTCTGGTGAGAGTAAATGGATTACAGGTGAACACGCGAGAGCTGACGTGCAGAAGCTCCGCTCTGAAAACCAAGTCATCATGACTGGTTCTGGAACAGTTCTAGCAGACAACCCATCTATGACTGTTCGCCTTAAGGATGTAGGCACTTCTCCTATTCGAGTGGTGGTTGACTCTCAACATCAGATTACTGACAAAACACTCAATATTTTTTCCAAGGATGCGTCAACACAAATATTTAACACTGACAATACAAAACTAGATGCGGTTGGAAAAGTCAGCCTTAGAGATGTCTTATTGCAACTTGGCAAACAAGGAATTAACACCATCTTGCTTGAAGCGGGACCAGGGCTGATTGGTGCTATGATTAGCCATAATCTAATTGATGAGTTTATCATCTATACTGCACCGGTATTACTGGGTAGTGATGCCAATTCTATGGCACAACTACCCATCACTGATATGGCACATAAAATCAACCTAGACATTAGTGATATGCGTATGATTGATAAAGATATGCGCATAACTGCCTCAATAAAATCATGAAGAATTTAACCAATAAGCGTGTTTTGCTTGGGGTTAGCGGATCGATATCCGCTTACAAGGCGCCAGATATTGTTAGACGCCTGCAAGATCTTGGTGCAGATGTGCGCGTCATTCTTACCACTGGTGGGTCCAAATTTATTACCGAACTAGCACTTCAATCTATATCCAAAAATAAAGTTCATCATAATTTATGGGACCAAGAAGCTGAGCTATCCATGGGACATATTGAACTTTCCAAATGGGCAGACTGCATTCTCATCGCCCCTGCAAGTGCCAATACCATTTCAAACATAGCTTCTGGAAAGGCTTCTGATTTACTTAGTAGTGTCATCTTGGCGAGCGATGCAATACTTATGCTAGCACCTGCCATGAATCAGCAAATGTACAAATCTAGCGCTTTACAGGACAATCTAGCACGCCTAGAGTCACGTGGCGTTAGTGTGATTACACCCGATTCAGGCTCACAAGCTTGTGGTGATATTGGACCAGGTAGATTGCCAGAATCAGCTAATATCGCTAATCAAGTTGCTAATCAATTTCAAACCACTCAACTCACAGGCCAGCATGTTATGGTTACACTGGGTGCGACACTCGAAGCCATCGACCCTGTGCGATTTATCTCTAACCACTCAAGTGGCAAGATGGGCATGGCTTTAGTTAATACATGTATTGATATGGGTGCCCAAGTTACTTGTGTTTATGGTGATATTAACATTCCGTTAAATGACAGGGCCAATAATATTGAAACGCTTAGCGCTGAGAAAATGCACACCTGTGTTATGCAACAAATTCATCAACAAGATATTTTTATTGCCTGTGCAGCAGTTTGTGATTATTCTGTTAAAACACCCTCTAATCAAAAAATTAAAAAAAATGGAGAAAATCTTATTTTGGAATTAACCCCTAATAAAGATATTCTGGCCGACGTTTGTAAACTTGAGAAAAAACCCTTATGCATTGGTTTTGCTGCGGAGACGCAAAATACTTTAAAAAATGCCCAATTAAAGCTCAAAAACAAGGGTTGTGAGGCCATTATTTTGAACGATGTTTCAAATGCAGAAATTGGCTTTAATTCTGATGAAAATCAAGTGATTTTTATCAGCAAAAAACAGCAAAAAAACATTGCTAAAAATAGCAAAGCAAAGATCGCTAAAAATATCCTTAAAATCTTCATTAAAGAGTTCTTATAAACTCTAAAAAACACTGTTAAATCAACACCTATTAAAGTTACTCACAAAACTGTGGATAACTCTGTTAATATCTCCTTAAAAAGTGCCATAAACGTTGATAGATTGCACTTTTTTATGGTTTTGAATAAAAACTAATCAGTTAATTTTTTTACTTAAAAATCAATGAGTTGTATAATAATAACCAAAACCATAATATTAGAAAATGCTCATTAATGATTTTAAAAATGCATCGGAGGAAAACTAAATGTGTTTCACGCATCAAATCAAGGGTTTCACGACATATTAGACAATCATAAACTTATAATTTTCTAAACTTAAATTTATTGTAAATTTAATCCATAATTATGCTAATTTTAGCCTTCAATTTTCTCCTTGGAATCCTGGTATTTTCACTTAAAAATACTCTAACTCTATCAGTCCTAGAAACGAGCTTGTTTTTCGCCCTATTAGGCGTTGCTTTTGTCACTTTTAAACGCTACAAAGCCCTTTGCTACAATTTAATGCTTTTTATCATTGGATTTGCTTGGATGGGTACGTTTTCTGCTCATGTTTTGAATTCCGATATAGACGAAAAATTCTTCAACAAGCCAATTAGTGTTATTGGAAAAATTGATTCACTTGTTGAACAATCTGGACAAAAGTCACGCTTTGTCTTTCAGGTATCCGAGCCTTTTAAAGGGAAAATCAAGCTTTCTTGGTATGGCAATAACACCAAGTTACCTAAAAATGATGAAACCTGGAAGCTACGGATAAAAATTAAACACAATAATAGCTACCAAAATCAAGGCGGCTTTGATTATGAGCAGTGGCTCTTCTACCAAAAATTTGACGCAACAGGTTATGTCAGGCGCAGTGACAACAATACACTTCTAAGCAAAAGCACCAGTTTGTCAGTCAACTCAATTAGACAAGACATTCGCCAAAGACTTTCTGCCCAACTGGCTGAATATTCTTTTCTAGGGGTTATGAATGCACTGGTTATTGGCGATCGATCTTTAATAAACAGTGAGCACTGGGATTTGTTCAAGGCTACCAACACTACCCATCTTAGTGTTATCTCAGGGCTGCATATTGGCCTGATTTCTGGCTTTGTCTTTATGCTCTCTAGTTTACTATGGAGGCGCTGCGCCAGCTGTACTTCTAGACTTCCTGCAATCACGCTAGGGGCTTATTTTGGGCTATTTAGCGCTTTTTCCTATGCACTAATTGCAGGGTTTTCAATTCCCACACAGCGTGCTTTTATTATGGCTGGCGTGGTTTTCCTCTCTTTAATATTAAGGCGTCAGCATAGTGTGTGGCAGTTGTATGGTATGGCACTTTTATTGGTACTAGTGCTTAATCCTCTCAGTATTTTTAGTATTGGATTTTGGCTTTCTTTTTATGTTGTTGCCATTATTATTTACGGCGCAGGACAACACAAAGATAAACACTTAATTATACGTCTGCTTTATATTCAGCTTTTGATTAGTCTTTCCACCTTGCCGCTTATTGCCTGGTTTTTCCACCTTGGCTCAACCCTTTCTCCTATTGCTAATTTGGTGGCCATCCCTGTTTTTAGTTTTGTTAGCACTCCTCTATCATTATTAGGCACTCTATTTTCATATTTAAACTTAGAATTCTTAAGTCATATTAGCTTTACTATTGCCAACCAATCATTAATCTATTTATCTGCACTACTTCAATTTTTAACACAGATTGAATTTAACCTCTGGCACTACACCCAAAGCTCATGGATTGATCTGATTTTATTAATCATAGCTGTGTTATTTTTCTTACTACCGAGTGCACTTAAATTAAGAGCTCTATCTCTAGTTATCATTATTTATATCTGGCTCCACCCTAATGAGGAAATTAAACAAGGTGAGGTGCATGTAACTGTATTGGATGTTGGGCAAGGATTATCACAAGTGGTACGCACGCAAAATCACACACTGCTTTTTGACACGGGCGCCAAATACCCTTCTGGATTCAACATGGGTGATGCGGTAATCATTCCTTATTTGAATTCACAGCAGATTAAACAACTAGATTTAATCATTATATCTCATGGTGACAATGACCACATTGGCGGCCTTGACAGTGTTTTGAAAAAAATTAACAGCCAAAAAATACTCAGCTCCGTTCCAGAAAAAATTTCAAAATCATCTGGCTTATGCCAGTCTCTTCCTACTTGGGAATGGGATGGGGTAGTCTTTCAAATGCTCAATAAGGGGCATAATTTCACAGGCAATAACGCCTCTTGTGTACTCAAAATATCTAATCAAAATCATGCCATCATACTCACTGGAGATATTGAAAAAAAATCCGAGCTACACCTGGTTAACACTTGGGGTGATCAGCTTAAATCTAGCATACTTATTAGCCCTCACCATGGCAGTAAAACCTCCTCTAGCACCCAATTTTTAAAAGCAGTACATCCAAAATGGGTGGTTATCTCAAGCGGCTATAAAAATCGATTTAATCACCCTGCTAAGGTCGTTATGGATCGATATAAAGAACATCAAATTCAAACGCTAAATACCAACTGCACAGGACAAATTGATATCCAAATGGCTGATAAAATCACTTTTACTCAATATAGAAAATCTAAAAAACGCTATTTTCAACGTAGTTGTCTATAACAGATTGATTTAAATTGAAAAATATGAAAAATTTCTAGTGGTAATGAATCTTGCTAGATTGTGTCAAGGTTAGCGCATTAACCGCATCAACTAAAGCTTGATCTGGATTAACCCTAAACTCTTTGCTCAGCAGTACACTGCCTTTTAAATGCTTAGTACCGTAAGAAATTTTAACTGGACACCCGCCTTTGTGCTCAGCCAATAAATGATAAAGCTTGGTAAATATTGGCTGGTGCTGCTCGTTGAGTCTGACCTCAAAACCTTTTGCATAATTGATCTTTACTTCGCTAATATCTTCAATGTTATCAACAATAATTTGCCAGCCATCACGATAATCATCGCGCTGAATTTTTCCTGAAATAATCACCACATCATCCACAATAAGTTTGTCGCTCACCTCTCCCAAAGATTTTGAGAATACGACAGCGTTTAAAGATATGCGACCATCTTCAACAGCAACAATAGCAATTTGTCCGCCTTTACGAGTGGGGCGATAGCGTAATTCAGAAATGAGCGCTAGCACTCGCACCTCTTTATTATTTCTAAAACGCATTTCAGAAGGTAGTGTGGCATTTATATACTTAGCATCTGCTTTATATTCATCAGTTGGGTGGTCATAAAAGTAATAGCCCATGACTGTTTTTTCTAACTGTAGGCGTTGTCGAAAAGAAAGGTCAGGCGCAGTTACATAATTAACCTCATACTCCACATGCTCTTCAACGCCAGAGAATAAGCCACTCTGACCACTAGAATGATCATTTTGACGCTGTTCTGCCTGTTTGACTGCCACTGGGTAAGTTTTGATTAAACTCGCCCTAGTGATGCCAAATACATCAAATGCGCCACTATAAATCAACGCCTCTAAAGCGCGCCTGTTTAAATAACGCTTTTCAATTCTAAAGCAAAAATCAAATAAATCTTTAAAGATGCCATTTGCCTGACGCTCTGCCATTAATCTTTCAACCAAAGCCTCGCCTACACCTTTAATCGCGCCCAGCCCATAAACAACTGTTTTATCATCTGCAATACTAAATTGATAATCAGATTCACATACGTTTGGCCCGTTAACCTTAAGCCCCATTTGTAGAATTTCCCCTACTGTAAATGAAATCCGGTCGGTATCATCCATCATGCCTGATAACACTGCCGCCATAAAAGGAGCAGGATAATGAGATTTTAACCATGCCGTATGGTAAGACACATAGGCGTAAGCTACTGAGTGTGATTTATTAAATCCGTAGCCTGAAAATTTATCAATCAAATCAAAAATTTCATTCGCTTTCTTTTCATCAATATTTTTTTCGCCAGCGCCTTTAACAAAGACACTACGCTGGCGATCCATCTCCTCTACTTTCTTTTTACCCATGGCTCGGCGCAATAAATCTGCACCACCTAATGAATAACCCGCCATCACCTGGGCAGATTTCATTACCTGCTCTTGGTATAGAAATACACCATTAGTTGGTGCAAGAATTTCTTTCAGCATAGGATGCGGATACTTAACCTGAGCACCATGCTTAACGTTGATGTAATCATCGACCATGCCTGCATCCAAAGGGCCTGGACGATATAAGGCCAACATAGCAACAATATCTTCAAAATTATCTGCTTGCAGCTTTTTCAAATAGCTTCGCATGCCATCAGATTCCAGCTGAAAAATACCCGTGGTATCACAACGCTGCAATAGTTCGTAAACCTTTTCATCATCAAGTGGCAAACTATCAAGATCAATTTTGGTTTCACTCAAGCCTTTTGCCTCAATCATCTTGATGGCTTTTTGAATCACTGTTAAGTTAGACAATCCCAAAAAGTCAAACTTAACCAAGCCTACCGCTTCAACATCATCTTTGTCAAACTGAGAAACCACACCATCATCTTCGCCCGAGCCTTTATAAACAGGGCAAAAATCACTAATTTTACTCGGTGCAATAACAACACCACCGGCGTGAGTACCAACATTTCTTACCACGCCCTCTAGCTTCTTAGACAAATTAATTAAATCAGTAACCGCCTCTTCTGAATCGTAGCGTGCAAGTAGATCATCCGAGCCACCTTCAGATTCTGGCATTAAGGCTTTGCTCAGTGTCATCTTTAAATCATTTGGAATGAGCTTAGATATTTTGTCACTAAAGCCATAAGGATGTCCAAGCACACGGCCCACATCTCGTACCACACCCTTGGCGGCCATGGTGCCATAAGTAATGATTTGCGATACCTTTTCACGGCCATATTTTTTGGCCACATAGTCAATCACCTCATCACGTCGATCGGTGCAAAAGTCAATATCAAAATCCGGCATAGAAACTCGCTCAGGATTTAAAAAGCGCTCAAATAGCAATTCGTGCTTAATAGGATCAACATTGGTGATACCCAGAACATAGGCCACTAACGATCCAGCGCCAGATCCACGACCCGGTCCAACTGGAATATCTTGGTTTTTTGACCACTGAATGAAGTCGGCAACAATCAAAAAATAACCCGGAAAATCCATTTGAATAATGACATCAAGCTCAAATTTAAGTCTTGCTGAATATTCCGCTTTATCAACGTCAAGCCCTTGTAATCTGGCGCTTAGACCATGCTCAGATTCAAGGGTGAAAAACTCAGCAATGCTCAACCCTTCAGGAATTGGAAAATCTGGTAGATAGTTTTTTTTGTGAAGCTCAAAGTGAACATTACAACGCTGAGCAATCTTGGTTGTATTTTCAAGCACTTCTGGCAAGTCAGAAAACAATACTTGCATCTGCTCATTTGACTTTAAATATTGTTGATCGGAAAAATGACGCACACGACGAGCATCATCCAAAAGCCCACCCTGTGAAATACAAATGCGCGCTTCATGTGCATCAAAATCATCTTTGGCGAGAAATTGCACATCGTTTGTTGCTACAACAGCAATATCAGATTCTATGGCTAGAGTGATACATAAATGCAAGTGTCGCTCATCAAACTCTCTAAAAGTTCTTTGCACGGCAAGATAGTAGCGATCACCAAAAACTTTTTTCCAGTGAGCTACCTTTTGTTGCGCCTCAAGAATTTGATTACTAAGCAAGTGTTTGGCAACATCACCGTATACTGGTGTCGAAATTAATATCAAACCCTCATTGTTTTCCTCTAGCTGTGCCTCATCAATTGAAACACCTTTAAAAGATTGGCCTTGCATATAAGACAAGGAGATAAGCTCTGACAAGTTTAAAAAACCCTGTTGATTTTGACATAACAGCAAGATTGAATAAAACTCACCCTCATTGTCTACGACATTAACTCGTGCACCAAAAATTGGTTTAATATTAGCAGAAACTGCTTTTTGATAAAACTTTACAGCTGCATAAAGATTGGATTCATCCGTTAATGCAATGCTATCCATACCTAATTCAACCGCATGGTCTATTAACTTTGGGATGCGTATCAAGGAGTTAACAACTGAAAACTCACTTTGACAATGTAGATGGCAAAAACCCGAATTAGGCATAAAAAGATACTTTACAAATCAAATAAAGAGATTAATTATCCATCAATTTAATTGATATTTGACTTTATTTCAGACAAAAAAATACCCCAATTAAGGGGTATTTTATAAAAATCCTAGCTTGTATTAGAAGCGAGGACCAGCACTGCCCGCCAATGCAGTTTGCGCCGTAGCGTTTACTGTTTGGTGATGAGCCTTGTTAGCCAAAGCAACCGCAGCAGCAGTTTTACCTGCAGCATTTAGTTTTTTAGCTTCTTTGATCATCTTAGCTGTGTCACGCCAAGCCATATTAACTGCTAAGTTGGCCTTATAGCCAGTTTCAGCAGCTTTAAGAGCTGACTTAAACGGATCAGAAGATCCATTATTCCAGTTATGCGATCCACCTAGAAAATCAGCCTGAGCTGTTAAGGCAAATACTGATAAAGCAATTATTAATACTTTTTTCATGTCTTTCTCCTATTTTCTGTAACGAGCATCGGTAATTTCAAGACCGTTACTCATTGCCTGGTGGAAATACTCTAAGTTGTTCATAGTCTCAGTCTGAGAGCCAATTGGCTTAGCACGCATATTCTTCAAACAACCACCGTAACGACGTTGTAAAGTACCTAAACCAGCCCACTTCGCACGATACATTGGAACGTGAGTTGTATGACCTAACGCAGGTGA